>CAZKZR010000204.1:0-6026 GCA_964557245.1 uncultured Anaerolineaceae bacterium
ACACTCCGTCGCGAGCCAACAATTCCGTGTGTGTGCCCCGCTCAGCGATACGTCCGTCTTCCATCACGATAATCAGGTCGGCAGCCACAATCGTGGAGAGCCGGTGCGCGATTGCCAGCACCGTCCGGCCCTTCGTCAGGTGCTCCAGCGCATCCTGGATGGCCCGTTCCGTCTCGCTGTCAACGCTCGATGTCGCTTCGTCGAGGATAAGGATCGCCGGGTCTTTCAGCAGCGCCCGCGCGATCGCGACACGTTGCTTTTCCCCGCCTGAAAGCCGGTAGCCCCGTTCGCCGACCACCGTGTCATATCCATGCGGCAGCCTCGCGATGAAGTCGTGAATGTTCGCCGCCCGGGCCGCCTGTTCGATCTGCTCGTCCGTCGCCAGCGGCGTCCCGTAGCGCAGGTTCTCCCGTATCGAAGCGTGGAACAGGAATGGCTCCTGGTTCACCATGCCGATAGCCGCCCCCAGCGATTCCAGCGTCACGTCGCGGATATCATGCCCGTCGATCGTGATGCTTCCGCTCTTCACGTCGTACAAACGCGGCACAAGGTAAGCGACCGTCGTCTTGCCCGCGCCCGAATGCCCCACGAGTGCCGCGAATTGCCCCGCCGGCACTTCGAAGCTGATCTGCTCGAGCGTCTGCTTCTCCTTGAGGTAGCTGAAGCCTACGTTGTGGAACGCGAGGTCGCCGCGTGGATGCTCCAGCGCCACCGCTCCCGGCTTATCCACGATCTCCTGCTCCATGTCCAGGTAATCGAAGATCCGCTCGAACAGCGCGAGCGAGCTCAGAATCGTGATGTGAATGCTGAGCAGCGACGCGAACGGCCCGAACAGGCGTGTCAGCAGCGCTCCGAAGGCCACAACCGTACCCAGCGACGACTCTCCGCCGATGATCCTGTGCCCGCCGTACCAGTACACGACTGCCGGAGCGAGCGTGCTGAACATGCCCATCGCCATCATGAAGCCGCGGCCCACCATCGCTCGCCGGATGTTCAGGCTCCGGATGCGCCGTGCGCTCTCTTCGAATTTGTCGATCTCCGCTTCTTGCCGCCCGAATGTCTTCACCAGCAGCGCGCCGCTGACCGAGAGCGTCTCCTGCATCTGTGCCGTCAGGCCGGCCAATTCTTCCTGCGATTCGTTCACCAGTTCGCGCTGCATGTTGCCGACTCGCTTCGCCGGGTACACGAAGATGGGCAGGAACGCCAGGCAGAACAGCGAAAGCTTCCAGTCCAGGTAGAACATCAACCCCAGCGTGGTCCCGCAGGTGATCACATTGCCGACCACGCCCCCGAGCGTGTCGCTGACAACGCCCTGGACCGCACCCACGTCGTTGTTCACGCGCGAGAGCACCTCGCCCGTCCGCATCGAAGTGAACCACCGCAGCGACATCCCGGTCAGGTGCCGGTAGAGCGTCCGCCGCATGTCGAACATCACGCTCTGGCCCACGCTCTGGCTGAGATATGCCTGCGCGACACCCGCTACCGAATTCATCCCGATCAGCACGAGCATCAGGAAGATGAGGATGTTCAGTTCGCGCGAGTTATCTTCGAGGATCGCCTGGTCGATGATCCGCTGCGTTATATAGGCCGGTCCCAGCCCCACGATCGAAGCGAAAACGATGACCGCGATGAGTCCGAACACCATCGCCCGGTGGGGCTTGTGCAACGCGATCGCCCGCTTCATTGTCGGCCACGCCGGCCGTTGGGGACGCGCGGCCAAACGCTTCTGACGTTCGGCCCGTTCGTGCAACATCGCCATTCGCATTCAGGGTAACGGTGCCCAGTCTGCCGGGGTAGCTGGAACTCGGGCAGGTGCGCCCACTCCCCATTCGGCTAGCCGTGTCCCGTTCGGCCGGGCGGTCACACGCGAGGGCCCGAATGGCAACCTCATGGCATCACATCAGCCGGCTAGGTACGGCTCCAAGAGGTTCCCTCCATGTCCAACGAAACAACGGTGCTCGCCCAGGTCTCTGATGGCCTCGCTGCCGCCGTCGAAATCGCTGCCGCCTCCACCGTCGTGGTCAACGCCCGCCGCCGCTTTCCTGCCAGCGGCATCATCTGGTCGGCCGACGGCGTCATCGTCACCTCAGACCACGTCATCGAACGTGATGAAGTCGAAGTCATCCTCGCCGACGGCACGAAGCACAATGCAACCATCGTCGGCCGCGATCCCGGGTCCGATGTCGCGGTCCTGAAGATCGGTGCCTCGGGTCTGACCCCGGCAGTACGAGCCCCGCAAGGGTCCGCGCGGGTCGGCAGTCTGGTTCTCGCGGTTGGCCGTCCCTCCAGCGAAGGCCCCATGGCGTCGTTCGGCGTCGTAGGTGGAATCGGCGGCCCGTGGCGCACGTTCCGCGGCACCGAAGTCGAAGGCTACCTCCGGTCTGACACCACCTTCTACCCGGGTTTCTCCGGCGGGCCGCTCATCGATGCGAATGGCCGCGTGGTGGGCATGAACAGCTCCCGCCTGGGCCGTGGCGCCGGGCTCACGCTGCCCGTTAGCGCGCTCGAGCGCATCGCCGGCGACCTCCTGAAGGGCGGCAAGGTTCGCCGCGCTTACCTCGGCATCAGCAGCCAGACCGCGAAGCTCCCCGCCGCGCTCTCCGCCCTCGCCGGCGGCTGCGAAACGGGCCTGCTCGTCGTCTCGGTCGAAGCGGGCAGCCCCGCCGATACCGCCGGAATGCTCATCGGCGACATCCTGGTCGAATTCGCCGGGCACCCTACACCGGACACCGACGCGCTTCAGTCCCAGCTCGGACCCTCCCAGATAGGCCAGGCAGCCCCGGCATCCGTCCTTCGCGGCGGCGAACTGAAGACCCTCACCGTCAGCGTCGGCGAACGCTCCTGAACAGGTTGTACGAGGCCCTCTCATGACTTCATCTGCCACGCTCGCAGCAGCCCTCTCTGACGAAACCGGTCTCCTCGCGTCCGCCCTTAACCGCGTGCTCGTCACCGTCCGCAGCAATGCGGGCGGTGGCTCAGGCACGGCCTGGACCGAGGACGGCTTAATCGTCACGAACCACCACGTCGTTCCGGGCGACTCGGCGACCGTCGTGCTCAACGATGACACCGAACTACCCGCCCGCGTGCAAACCCGCGACGCCGAGCATGACCTCGCGCTTCTTCGGGTTGATGCCCCGCTCTCTCCCGCAGTCCCGGGCGATTCGCGCGAGGTCCGTCCCGGCAGCCTGGTCTTCGCAATCGGCAACCCGTGGGGCCAGCGCGGCACGCTCACCAGCGGCGTCGTCCTCGCTCGCGGTCCGGCCAATGATGAGAACGCGGTCCACATTCCGGATGTCATCCGTGCCGACCTTCGCCTCGCGCCGGGCAACTCCGGCGGTCCGATGGTCAACGCTCGCGGCGAAGTGGTCGGCATCAACTCGATGATCGCCGGAGGAGTCGCCGTAGCTATCCCTTCGCACACCGTTGTCGCCTTCGTGGCTGACGCGCTCTCGGGCGCGCCGGGCTTCCTAGGCGTTACGTTCCAGGCCGTCCAGGTGCCGCACGCTATCGCCGCGTCCTACCAGGTCGAAGATGAAGCCGCGCTGATGCTCACGGGTATCGAACCCGGCAGCCCCGCGGAGCGGGCGGGCCTCCTCCCCGGCGATGTCGTGCTTGGTGTCGGCCAACACCGGAACGGCCTTCGCCACGTTGAGCCTGCCCTCCGCGCGATGCGCGCCGGGCGCCCGCTCGACCTCCATCTGCTGCGCGGCGGCAGGCTCCACCACGCGAACGCCACCCCCGTGGCCCGGAGCTGAGCCACGAACACTATGTCTCCGCCACAGGCCGAACGGGCAGGCGCCTCCCCTCGGCCTGATGCGCTACGATCGAGTGAAGCAATGACAACCGCCATGCTCGAAACCATGATCCTCAAGGTCGCCGTCCAGGCGGCCTACCCCTCAGTTCGTGCCGGCCTCCGCGCGATGCTCGCGGCCGCCCCTGGCATCGAGGTCACCTTCGGACTGGACGAAGCCGCCGACGTCACCGTCGCGGACCTTGAAGAGGGAGCCACTGAGGAGGAATGGCCCTCCGGCCCCTCCGTCCTGCTCGTGGCCTCAGCCGCCGAATTCGCGTCGTTCCATATCACCGGCGACACGCCCCGCGCCTACCTCCTGAAAGAGGCCACCGCTGACGAACTCGCGGCCGCGGTCGGCGCCGTTGCGAAGGGCCTCGTCGTCTTCGATCCCGCGCTCGCCACGCTCATGGCCAATCGCCCACACGAACAGCCGCTCCTGCTCGAAGGCTCGGTCCTCAGCGACCGCGAGGTCGAAGTTCTCGGCCTCGTAGCCGCGGGCTTGCCCAACAAGGGCATCGCCCGCGAGTTGGGCATCAGCGAACACACCGTGAAATTCCACGTCGGCACCATCCTCGGCAAGCTCGGCGCCGCCAGCCGCACCGAGGCCGTCACCGTCGCCGTCCGCGGCGGGATCCTTCCGCTCTAACGCGGCTGGCTCGGCTTTCTGGTAGCGTTCCCGCACATTCCCGTCCGGAGCGTCTCCTTGGGCAACCGCGTCTGCGAACTCTTCAACATCCGCTATCCCGTCGTCATGGGGGCAATCTCCCAGACCCCGGAACTTGCCGCCGCCGTGTCCAATGCCGGCGGTCTCGGCTGCATGGCTGGCGCAGCTGCACCTCCCGCTCTCCTTCGCGAGCGCATTCGCAAATTCCGCGACCTCTCCGATAAGCCGTTTTCCATCAACTTCCCTATCGTCCTCACACCCGAGAAAGAACTGCCGGGCAAGATGGAAGTCATGCTCGAAGAGCGCGTCCCCGTCGTCATCACCTCGGCCGGGAACCCGAAGCTCTGGACCAAGTACCTCCGGGATGGCGGCGTCCGCGTCGCTCACGTCCTCCCGACGCTCTACCACGCGAAGAAGGCTGTCGAAGCCGGTGTGGACGCGATCATCGCCGAGCCCGCCGAATCGGGTGGTTACCGCGGCGAGCAGGAAGTGAGCATGATGGTCCTGATCCCGGCCATCGCGCGCGCTTTTCCGAATGTCCCTCTCGTCGCGGCGGGGGCGGTCGCGGATGGCGCCGGTTTAGCTGCCGTCATGGCCCTCGGCGCCGAAGGCGTCCAGCTCGGCACGCGCTTCATCGCCACCGTCGAAGCCAACGCCGCCCCGCACGTCCACAAACTCATCCTCGCCGCCACCGACACCTCCACCATGTCCGCCGAAGGCCGCGTGAAGCCGCGCGTGAACCGGCCCGAGCTGGCGGAAGAGGTGCTTGGCGAATCAAAGCGCACCCAGATGGGCCAGGTCTCTGCGCTCATCGACAGCATCAAGACCGTCGAAGAAGTC
The DNA here is from genome assembly GCA_964557245.1 of uncultured Anaerolineaceae bacterium. Classification (GTDB taxonomy): domain Bacteria; phylum Chloroflexota; class Dehalococcoidia; order Tepidiformales; family Tepidiformaceae; genus Amarobacter. The sequence continues at coordinate 5,298 of CAZKZR010000204.1, forward strand.
ATGCACGACCTGGTGCACGGCGCCGCCGAAACGGCAGCACGTCTTGAAGCAGCGACGCGTGAGCTCGCCGCGAATGATGCCGTGGCCGTCTCCCGCTAGAGCCCCTTGAAGACCGGCTGGCGCTTCTCAGCGAACGCTCGCGGGCCTTCCTTTGCGTCCTCCGTCTGACCAACGGCCCATCGCATCGTCGCAGCCAGGCGCATGGCTTCGCCTGTGGGCATGTCTCCCTGGCGGCGGACCAGCTCTTGCATCGCTCTGACCGCGATCGGAGCGTATCCGGCGATCTTCTCCGCCATGCCTTTCGCCGTCGTCAGCAACTCATCAGCTGGCACCACCCGGCTCACGATCCCGAACGAAAGCGCCGTCTTCGCGTCGATTCGTTCTCCGGTGAAGAGCATGTCGTTCGCCATGACACGGGAGATGGAGCGCGGAAGGCGGACCGGCGCCCCGGCCAGCGGGAAGAACCCGAGCGTGATCTCAGGCAGGCCGAACTGGGCGGCTTCCGAGGCGATCAACAGGTCGCAGCTGAGGGCGATTTCGAGGCCGCCGCCAAGGCAGTAACCGTTTACTGCGCCGATGATCGGCTTCTTCGCGTCAAACTCGTGGAACCCGACCGAATCGTCGGTGCGGAACAGCCCGGCGACGCCGCTGGATGCGGCTGGCCCGCCGTCGCGGCTGCGCAAATCGGCTCCAGCGCAGAATGCCCGCCCGGTCCCGGTGATGACCGCG
>CAZKZR010000205.1:0-5931 GCA_964557245.1 uncultured Anaerolineaceae bacterium
GGGTTGCGGTAGGGGACGGCGTGGCAGTGCGCGTGGGCGTGGCGGTTGTTCCAGGCTGCGTGCTTGCCGGCGTCACCACCTGGCCGGGGCTGGTGGTACCGGTCGGCGCATTGCCGGCAGTACTGGTCGGTGGGCGAACGGTCGAACCTCCGGCTGGCTGACCAGCGCCACCACCTCCGGCACCAGGAGTTTCGCTCCCAACCGCCTGAGGCGCGGAAGTCCCTCCACTTCCGACCGGCGTGGTGGTGCCAGTGGCGGGACGCGGAGTCGGCGTGGCCGTCGGCGTGGAGGTACGCACAGGGGTTTCATCGTTGGTCACGGCGGGGGGCGGCTTGCCGTTTGGACCATCTGCGCTCAACACCGGGACCACGCCGGCTCCAATGGCTACCACTGCGAGGACGCATAACCCACCGACTTGTACCAGACCGTTCGCAGGCAGCAGGCGGCGCGAGCGGGGGCCTCTGAGAAGCCAGTTGAGGAGTGCCCGGAGCAGTCGCTGGAGCGCTCGCTTTCGCCGTCGCAGCCGGCTGTTTTCGATGGACCGCAAGAGAGAGCGCGTGGTCGCCCAGAGGCCGAAGCCGACCAAGCCGGCCATCGCAACGCTAAAGCCCCCGGAAACCGAGGTCAGGCGACCGCCGATGGTGAGTCGCACCAGGTTGGCGAGGATTCCGGCGAGCGCCACGGCAAGGATCGCGATGACTCCAGCGGCAAGGGCGAACCAGCTGCCGGAGGCCGCCCACCTGGCGGTGGCGGAACTGCCCCGAAGGTGGACCACCGGCATTTCCGCGGCCGCTTCCGCGACGGCGCTCACCGAGGCCTGCCCCAGCAACAGGTGCGAAAGTTCTCCGTCAGCTGTCCGAGCCGGAGCGAAGCGTCGTGGCACTACCATCCGGTAGAGACCCTGCGCCTGCGTCCACAAACCGCACGCGACCAGGCCCATGAGGGCGAGCCTGATCAGCATCTGACGGTCTGGTTCGCCGGCCAGCGCCGCCGCGGTGCCAAGGGCCAGGCCAGCGACCGTCACGATGGTCACGCAGACGGCGAACACTCGGAGCGCGGGCCGCATGGCCCGGGTTCGCAGCGAAGCTCGATGGCCCTGGCCGCGACTTGCCGCAGGTAGCGCCACCTCGGCAGGGAGCGCCTCCGCGATCTCTTCTGGGGTGGCCTGCCCGAGAAGCAGCGGAGCCCAGGCCACGCTGATAACTTCCTCCGAGCTGGGATCTGACGCCGAGGACACGTCAGGCCGCTCCCGTCGCAGCGCCCCGAGCTTCCGCGATGGCGGAGCGCAGCCGCGATTGGAACGAAGGCCCTTCATTTTCGTCGAACGTCCATTTTCCGAAACCGGAATTCGCGAACACCATGGCGATGGTCAGGGGTTGGCCCTGCGCGCGGATGTCGCCGGCGATGACGCTTCCAGTGGAATGAGGCCGGACGATCAGGTCGACAGGGATTGCCGTATCGGAGGCATCGCCGTGAGGTCCAACTGCGTGCTCGGCGGCGCGTTGGAGCGGGCCATCCAGGTGCAATTCAATTCGGCCTGACTGCGCGCCGAAGGTGAGGGGGATGAGCATTCGCCGATTGGGCGGAGCGACGACGAGTATCGCTCGGGCGGACCAACCGGGAGTGCCGGCCGTTTGGCGAGTGAACGGCAGCCCGTAGAGGTAACACGCTGTCTCGCCGCCGCTCACTGCCGAAGGGCGCAGTCCCGGGATGCCGAATCGAGGTGTGACCACCCTGGCATGAGGGTGAAGGCGAGCCAGTCGCGGCACGAGCCGAGCGAGGATCACGGGAGTGAGGTATGCGTACACCACGTCTGCCGTCAGTTCCGCAGCGAACATGTCTGCGCAGACCACTTCCCCGTCGACTTGCTCTCGGGCGAGTGCGGCACGAGCCTGAGCGGCGAGTTCCGGATCGATTTCGACGCCGCGGACCCGGGCGCCGCGTTTGGCTGCCGCCAGGAGCACCCTGCCATCGCCGCAGCCGAGGTCAACGAACCGCGTTCCCGGCCCCACTCCAGCCAACTCCAGGGCAGCCTCGATCAGTTCGTCCCAGCACGGCGACCAGAACGCCCACGGCTGGACGCGGGGCGCGGCCGGAACGGCTGCAAGAGACGTCATAGTTCGCTTTCATCGGTGTCGGCATCGACGTCCGCATCCGCATCGAAGTCGAGGTCATCGATCACGAGATCATCGGGAAGTTCACCGGCGAGCCCGGGAAGCATTTCGACGGAATCGGTGTCGGGTTTCAGGTCGAGGAGCGTAGAGGAGGGTTCGTCATCCGCGTCCAGGAGGTCGTCATCGTCGAAGTCGTCGTCCTCGAACTCCGCCATCCGGTCGTGCGCATCCTTCACCTCGGTCCGCGAGCCCAGTGCGCTCGCGGGGTGCTCCCCCGCGCCGTCGGCGGGGTTGCCGGCCGGCGCCTCCCGGGTGATGAACGCCTCTTGCATCTTCACCTGAAGGAATTCCTGCTGGCCTTTGCCCGCTTTGCGGGCAAGCCATTCCGCGGCGCCTTCTCCATCTCCCTCGGAGCCGTCGGCGTTCGGGTACGGCACCGGGATGCCGCCCGGCCCGGAAGGGGTCATAACCTCTTCGATTTTCACATCGAAGTTGCTGCCGATCTGGCTGGTCCCGCCTGGAACGCCGTGGGTCTCGGCGGCGAGCGCCGGACTCGCTTTATCGACGTGATGGGTGAACTGGAAGTCCGAAATCCTCCCGCGAGCCGCTGATGAAACTTCGCCGCCCTCTTCTGGATCAGAGGAGCCGAGGGTGTCCGAACCGGAGCCCGGCATCTCGCGAATCCGGTCGTCGACGCTCTCGCCTTTCACGTCGCCGATCTTCGCGAAGACGTCGCGAGCCTCGACAGGCTGGGCAACCTCAGTGAGCGGCGCCTCGGGAGGGGCCACCGGCGCGTCAGCCAGCCCGCTGAGCTTGATCTCCTCGATTTTCAGTCCCTTACTGTCGAGGCCGCCGCCGTCGAGCTCGAGCTTCTGGTTTGGGAAGCGCACCCCCACGGGGTCGAACGGCGCTGACGGCGGAGTGGATGTGCCTCCGCTTCCGCCTTCAATGGTGCCCCCATCGCTAATGGTTGGCGTACTTGGAGCCTGCTGGCCGCCAGTGGGCCGATCAGTCCCGCCCGATGGAGGCTGTTCGTTGGACGGGATGGCGCCGCCGCCCCCTGGTTTCGAGCCGCCGCCGATGGGCTCGAACGAACCCGCTGCTACTTCGCTCGTCGGCCCCAGCAGCCCATCGCTCCGGGCGTGTTCGAGGGCGCCGGCATCCTTGGGCGTCGAGGCCTTTTTGAAGGCATCCATGAACGTCTTAATGAGTGACATTACCGCGGCTCCTGGGCGAGATTCGCTGGCGCCTGGGTTTTGCGCCGGACATCGATAAACAGACAGGACGAGTTGTCGATCTTCGGGATAAGGTCAGCGAACTTCCCGAGTTCAGTGGTCAGGCGGGCCACTCCGCCGCTGCCATTCATGCGCACCAACGTGACTGGCTGGGAATCCGGGTACACGGAATCCAGCGCTTCGACAAGGCTGTCGTAGCCGCTTCCCGGTGAGGCGCTGTCGCCGACCCCTGCGACTTCGAGCAGCAGCATTGGCATGCGTGGGCTGCCGATCTTCGGCCTGGCGACGAAGCCCGCAGCCGTCAGCGTCTGCAGGCCGGACCTCGCAATATCGACTCCCAGCTCGGCGACGACGACATCGACGGGGGCAACTCCCGGCAGGATGCGGACGGGAAGTTCGAGCCGCCGCGCCTCCGTGGCGAGGAAGCGGGTGATGGAATTCGCGAACATTGGGCTGCCCTGTGAGAGAAACATCGCCGGAGGGTCTGTTTCGGCCTGCGCGAGGACGGCGCGCGCGACCGCCGCATAGCCTTCGGCGTACGGTTTCGCGGCGAGCAGTTCATCAAGCGGGGTGATGCTCACCCCCTGGCGGTGGAGAAGCGTCTTGAGCCGTTCGGGCAGCGCGAGCGTAAGCACGTGGCCTGCGTGGACGGCAAGCTGCTGTGTCTCAATGGTCAGCTGGAGCGGGCTGGAAGAGCCGAAACCGGCGAGGATGAGCGCGGGGCCAGCGGCAGCAGCCATCGCGGCGGAAACTCCGATTCAGATGCGGCATCGCGAGGGTTGCGGGAGTATGCCCCATCCATCTGAAAGATGCACGGTACGTCCCGCGATGCTTCTCACGTGGAAGCTAGTACGGAGCAGGTTCGCCAAACGTTACGCGGCGAGGCGGAGCTAGCCCGCCGTTTCCAGCGGGCACGTTCGAGATCCCCTAGCGGTTCTTGCCCGGGGCGTTCCCGGAGTTGCCCCTCGCACCATCGGACCCAGAGTTGCCCTGGCCGGGCTTCGAGGTGGAGGCGGTGCCCGACGGCACCGGGGTGCTTTCGGCTGTCGGCGTTTCCGAGCCGTTGCCCCCACTGCCGTTGCCCCCGTTGCCGTTGCCGTTTGCGCCCTTCCCATTTCCACCGCCGTTGCCCGGCTTGTTGCTGGACGCGGAGGTTGCCGGCGAAGTCGGCGTTTCGCCGGCCGTGGGAGTCGCGGTTGGCGTACCGCCGTCATCCCCGCTGTGATTCACACCGTTCTGGCGGCGCTCGCCGCTGTTGCCGACATCACAACCCACGGGACCGCCCGGGGAAGCGAACGGGGGCTCGCCGTTGGCGAACAGCACGTCATCGCAGCCCTTGCCGTTCGCGTGCGGGTCGGACTTCTCCGTCGGGGCGGCCGTAGGGGTGCCGGTGGCCCCAGGTTCGGTCGGCGAGGGAGTCGCGGTCTCGCCACCGGGCGTTGCGGTGGCGGTTGGCTTCGAACGGCCGTTGAGCCCGGGCGCGTTGGCGGTATTCCCCGGTTGCGAGCCTGGCTGGCCGAAGTCTTCCGATTGCTCCGCGCGGTCCTCATCCTGGCGCACCGGGCCGCTGTTTCCACCGATGCCGAGACTCGTTGCCGCGGAATCGACCAGGCTCAGCGTCCCGTCGACCGGGGATTGGCCAGCGGCCGCGCTGGCGGCGCCGAGCACCAGCATGGGAGCGACGAGGGCCGTCCCCGCGACTGCCCAGCGGCCCTGTCCAAAGACGGAGCGGCCAGAGTTCGCAAGGGCAAGGAGAAGGCTGCTGCCGATTGAGGCCGACGCGCTCTCGCTCAGCGACTCTTCGGCCAGGGAGCGGAACGTCTCGTGCGCTTCCGATTCCAGCTCTGGTGCTTCTTCGAACGGTCGGCTGAAGGGGTTATGCATGGCCTTTTCCTTGTGTGGTGGTGGATTCAAGTTGAGCTCGTAGCTGGCGGAGCGCTCGATGCTGCAGCGCCTTGACGGCGCCCGGTGTCCTGCCGCTGACGCGCGCCGCTTCTTCGATGGACAGGTCTTCCACGAAGCGCAGGTGGATGATCTCCCGCTGTTCGCGAGTGAGGACCTCGAGCGCGAGGAGGGAGTCGCGGACGACCGATGATTGGACGTCCGTTGTTTGGCGGGCGGCGAGCGTTTCGTCCCGCTTTCGCTTTCGCACCGCATCCAGGCAGCGGTGCCGGGCGATGGTGAGCAGCCAGGCGCTCAGCGGCCGCCCGCGGTCGCGGTATCTGCGGATGCCTTCGATGGCTTCCAGGAAGACCTGCCCGGTAACGTCTTCCGCAGCTTCCCGCTCACCGAGCTGGGCCAGGGCGGCGCGGAAGACGAGGTCGCGGTGTTGTTCGAACAGCGCGGTCCACTCGTTCGGGTCCCGGGCACGCAGGGCGGCAAGCTGGCGGGCCGCTTCGTCCTCCGCGACGGGTTGGGAGAGAAGGCGAGGGCCGGCGAACTCTGAAGCGTTGTGCGTCACTGCCTACTAAGCGTGGGACGGGGCGGAAACGTTACGGGCACCGGTTACCACGGCGTAAACGCTCAGGAGACGTTCGGTAAAACCGTCGGAGGAGGTGGGCGGAGAGGGATGGACGTGACTT
>CAZKZR010000206.1:0-5931 GCA_964557245.1 uncultured Anaerolineaceae bacterium
CTCACCGCCGGAGGGCACACCTTCGGCAAGACCCACGGCGCGGCCGATCCCGGCCGGTACGTCGGACCCGAGCCCGAGGGCGCGAGCATCGAGGAGCAGGGCCTCGGCTGGAAGAACAGCTTCGGCACCGGCAAGGGCGCCGACACGATCACCAGCGGCCTCGAAGGCGCGTGGACGAACAACCCGGTGAAGTGGGACAACAACTTCTTCGAAAACGTGTTCGACCTGGAATGGGAGAAGACAAAGAGCCCGGCGGGCGCCACGCAGTGGACGCCAACCAACGCGGCCGCCGTCGCGACCGTGCCGGACGCCCACGACCCGGCGAAGAAGCACGCGCCGATGATGCTCACGACCGACCTCTCGCTGCGGATGGACCCGGCCTACGAAGTAATCTCGCGACGTTTCCGCGAAAACCCGGACCAGTTCGCCGACGCGTTTGCTCGCGCCTGGTTCAAGCTCACCCACCGCGACATGGGCCCGCGCTCGCGCTACGTCGGGTCGCTGGTCCCCGCTGAGGAGTTGATCTGGCAGGACCCGGTCCCCGCGGTCGACCACCCGCTCATCGGCGCCGCCGAGATCGCCGACCTCAAGGCCCGGATCCTGGCCAGCGGCCTGACCATCCCTCAACTGGTCACGACTGCCTGGGCGGCCGCGTCCAGCTTCCGCGGGACCGACAAGCGCGGCGGGGCGAACGGGGCTCGCATTCGCCTGGCCCCGCAGAAAGACTGGGACGCGAACATGCCGGCCGCGCTCGCTCCTGTCCTCCAGACGCTTGAGCGAGTGCAGTCGGAGTTCAATGCCACCGGCAAGCGCGTCTCACTGGCTGATGTCATCGTCCTCGGTGGTTGCGCCGCCATCGAACAGGCTGGGAAGAACGCCGGCCACACCGTGACAGTGCCCTTCGCCCCCGGCCGCACCGATGCCACCCAGGAACAGACCGACGTCGAGTCCTTCGCCGTGCTCGAACCAGTGGCGGACGGCTTCCGGAACTACATCCAGCAGGGACTGCCGAAGACGGCCGAACAACTGCTTGTAGACAAGGCGAACCTGCTCACCCTGACCGGACCGGAAATGACGGTGCTCGTTGGCGGCATGCGGGCGCTGGGCGTGAACAACGGCCAGGACGACCTGGGCATTCTGACCAGCCGCCCCGGCACGCTCTCCACCGACTTCTTCGTGAATCTGCTGGACCTCAACACCGAGTGGAAGACGTCCTCCACCTCAGTCTTCTCGTTCGCCAATACGCCGGAGATGGACACGATCTTCGAAGGCGTCGACCGGGCGACTGGGGCGCACAAGTGGACGGCCACCCGAGTGGACCTGGTCTTTGGTTCGAATTCCCAGCTCCGGGCGTACGCGGAAGTGTACGCCTGCGACGATTCGCAGCAGAAGTTCGTCAGCGATTTCGTGGCCGCGTGGAACAAGGTCATGAACCTGGACCGCTTCGACCTCAAATAGGCTGAAGCGTCTCCTGCTTCTCCGGGCCAAATCACAAAGGAGCCACCCGTCCCGGGTGGCTCCTTTTCGTTTGGCCATCGCACACCGCGGCGCTTCCGTGGTCGTTTAGCGCCGCCCGAACTGGCGTTCGATCGCCTCGGTCCCGAGATGGACGAGGGTTGGCCGTCCGTGGGGACAGGTGCGCGGCGCGGCCGTCGCTTCGAGTTCCTCCACGAGCCTGCGCATCTCGTCCATGGAAAGCAGCATGCCCGCGCGCACGCTGGCGTGGCAGGCCACGGTGGCCGCCGCCTTCCCGAAGGGATCATCGACGCGCTGCTCCGACTCAAGCTTTTGTAAGAGCGCGCGCACTTCCTCCGCCACATCCCGCGCCCCGAGCCCGGCCGGCACCGACCGAATCAGAGCAGCGGTGCCCCCGAACGGTTCTGTCTCCAGTCCCAGCCGCGCGAGCGACTCCCGGTGCTCATCGAGCGTCGCGGCCAGCGACGGATCAAGTTCGAGGACGAGCGGCTCAAGCAACGGCTGCAGGCTGGCGGCTTCAGCTTTCGGGGCGGCGACAATGCGGTCGTACACGACGCGTTCATGGGCGGCATGTTGATCCAGCAGGTACATGCCGTCCGGGCCTTCACAGATCACATAGGTCGCGTTCAGTTGGCCAACAACGCGCAGCAGAGGGAGCAGGTCGCGCTGATTGCGTTCCGGCTCGGGTCCGCGCCGGAGCTCCAGCGCGGCCTGGACGGGCTGAGGTCTCCGGAGCAACGCCGGCGGCTCATCGCGATTCGGCCGCGTGAGGACCGCGGCGGCGCTCGCAGCCGGCGGGGCCGACCATGCCACAACCCGGCTCGCTTCCAGCGCGTTCGCGACTGCCCGCCGCACCGCTCGGCCGACGGCGCGTTCGTCGCGGAAGCGCACTTCGGCTTTGGCCGGGTGGACGTTCACATCCACCTCTTCGTCGGGCAGTGCGATGTGCAATGCCGCCAGCGGGTGCCGCCCGATGGGCAGCTGCGCCTGGTAGGCATCGATCAGCGCGAACGTCAGGGGCCGGCTTTGCACCCAGCGGCCGTTCACGAAGAACGAGATCGCCGAGCGGTTGCCGCGGTGCACCGAGGAAGGGCCGCAGAGCCCGCTGACGTGTGCAGCGTCGTCGCTGAACTCGACATCGAGCATGGCCGCCGCTGTCTCGCCTCCGTAGGTCGCGGCAAAGGCATGCCGCATGTCGCCATCGCCGCTGGTCACAAGCGCACGCCGGCCGCCGTTGGTGACGTGGAACGCGATACCCGGGTAGGCAAGTGCGTAGTGCGAAGCGAGCACGACCACCTGGCGGGCCTCGGTACCCGGCGCGCCAAGGAACTTGCGGCGCGCCGGCACACGGGCGAACAGGTCTTTGACGGCGATGTTGGTGCCCGTCGGGCCGGGCTTCGCGTAGCGCCGGACCACCCGTCCCTCAACCAGCACCGCCGCTACGCCGACCGGCTCGCTGGCCACACGCGAGCTGATCTCAAGATCCGAAGCGGCAGCGATCGACGGAAGGGCCTCGCCACGAAAACCGAGTGTGTGAACATGTCCGAGGTCATCGAGGGCCGCGATCTTCGAAGTCGCGTGCCGCTCGAATGCGAGCTCGAGTTCCTCCGGGTGAATGCCGCGGCCGTCGTCGGTTACGCGGATCAGCGTGAGCCCGCCATCCTCGATTTCGAGTGTGATCCGGGTGGCCCCGGCGTCGATCGCGTTGTCGAGCAGCTCGCGCACCACGGAGACGGGCCGCTCAACGACCTCCCCCGCGGCGATACGCGCGGCCACCTCCGGTGCGAGGATCCGAATCGTCCGCCGAACGCCGGCCTCCGCAGCGGTCATGTGCGTGGACCTTCAAGCCCGGCTCGGGCCGCGGCCCGCAGCTCGTACAGCTTCTGGATCGCCTCAATCGGGGTCATCCCGTCGATGTCCAGCCGGGCGACTTCGGCCTCCAACGGCGATGGCCCGCCGAAGAGCGCCGGCTGCAGCGCCGGCGCCACCGGTCCAGCCGCAATCGCGGCGCCCCCGCGTCCGGCTTCGAGCTCGGTCAGCAGGTGTTCCGCGCGGGTGACGACCGCTCCGGGAAGCCCGGCCAGCCGCGCCACATGGATCCCGTAACTCTTGTCGCCCGGTCCGGGGAGGATCCGGTGTTCGAACACCACCTCCGTGCCCTCTTCGTGCACCCCGACGTGCATGTTCTGCACACGCGGCAGGATATCCGCGAGTGCGGTGAGCTCGTGGTAATGGGTGGCAAACAGCGTCCGCGCAGCGACCTCCTTCCGGTTGTGCAGGAATTCCACCACGGCGCGCGCGATCGCCATGCCATCGAAGGTGCTCGTCCCGCGTCCAACTTCGTCCAGGATCACCAGCGATTCGGGTGTGGCGTGGTGGAGGATGGTCGCGGTTTCGACCATTTCCACCATGAACGTGGACTGCCCGGCTGCAAGGTCGTCCTGCGCGCCAATGCGGCTGAATATCCGGTCGAAGAGCGGGACCCGGGCGCGAGTAGCAGGCACGAAGCACCCGACCTGTGCCATCAACGCGATGAGGGCCACCTGCCGGAGGAATGTGGACTTACCGCTCATGTTCGGCCCGGTCAGGACCACCACCTGGCAATCACCGTCGAGGACGCAGTCGTTCGGGACGAAATTGCCCGGACCGACCGCAACCTCAACAACGGGGTGGCGGCCGCCGGTCACCTCAAGGCAGTTCGGGTCGAACTGGGGCCGCACGTAGTTCCGCTCGCTCGAGATCTCTCCGAGGCCCAGCACAAGGTCGATTAGCGCCACCGCATCGGCGACGGCCTGGAGGTTCGCGAGGCCTGCGGCAAGCGATTCGACGAGTTGGGAGAACGCCTGTTTCTCGAGCTCCACCAGCCGGTCCCGGGCGCCAACAAGCCGCGATTCGTGCTCTTTCAACTCCTCGGTCACGTACCGCTCGGCCCCCACGAGCGTCTGCCGGCGCTGGTAGTGGTCCGGCACAAGGCCGGCGTTGGCCGACGAGACTTCGAGGTAATAGCCGAACACCTTGTTGTGCCCGACTTTCAGCGTCTTGATGCCCGAGCGTTCGCGCTCCAGGCGCTCCAGGCCGAGCAAGAAACCGCGGGCGTCGCGTGTCATGGACCGCAGGGAGTCGATCTCCGGACTGAAGCCCGGCCGGATGACGCCGCCTTCATCGAAGGTCTGCGGCGGGTCATCGTCGAGGGCCGCATCGAGCGTGACGAGCGCATCCGCGGCGGAAGCGAGGCCCTTGAGCGAATCCCGGATCAGTTCTGGCGCCTCGGGGTTGGAAAGATGCGCGCCGAGGTCCAGCGAAGCGCGCAGCCCACCCCGCAGGCCCGCCAGGTCGCGCGGCCCCGCGCTGCGCGCCCCAACTTTGCCGAGAATGCGGCCGATATCGGGCATTCCGCCGAGCACCAGTTGGCAGCGCTCGCGCTCAATTGGGTGCTCCAACGCCCAACCAACGGCATCGAGCCGCTGTTCGAGAGCCTGGGCCTCGCGCAGCGGGTGGGTCAGCCAGTGCCGCAACAGGCGGGAGCCCATGGCCGATTTCCCGCGGTTCAGCACCTGGCAGAGCGATGACTGGTGGCCCGCCTGCGGGAGGACATCCAGGTTGCGAAGGGTCCGCTGGTCGACCGCCATCACTCCAGCTTCCGTCACCCGGCGCACCCGCTGGAGCGCTCCCAGCGCGGCGGCGTACGTCTCGCGCAGATAGAGCACTAGGTGAGCAAGCGCGGCAGCTTCTGCCCGGTTCGCAACGACGGTCTGACGGGCGTATTCCCCGAATTGCCGGGCCAGTTCCGCGTCGGCGGCGACATCGCTCAACTGGGGCCGGATGACAGTGTTCGCAGACGATGCCGCGTCGTTCATGTCCTCGACCAGCAGCTCGGAGGGGGCGCTGCGGACCAGTTCGAGGCTGGCCTCGGCGCCCGCGGCCAGCCTCACTTCGCCCGTTGTGATATCGGCGATCGCCAGCGCAGTATCGCTCCCTCGCACGGCGAACGCACCGAGGTAGTTCGGCGCTTCTGAATCGAGCGAAGCCTCGGCGGTCACTGTTCCCGCCGTTACCACCCTGACAACGTCCCGGGGAACGATGCCTTTCACTTCGGCCGGGTCCGCCATCTGTTCGCAGATAGCGACCCGGTATCCGCGGCCAACCAGTTTCGCCACGTGGCCATCGATGCTGTGGTACGGGACGCCAGCCAACGGCACTCGCAGATCTTTGCCCATCGGCTTGGAGGTCAGCGTGATCTGCAGTTCGCTCGCGACCAGCTTGGCGTCGTCATCAAACGTTTCGTAGAAGTCGCCGAGTCGGAAGAAGAGGATGGTTTCGGGGTAGCGCTGCTTCAGTTCGAGGTATTGGAGGCGGATGGGCGTGGACACGCGGCGCAGCTCCCCGGCGGATACGCCATTCTAGGGGTAGGCGAACGTTTGTGCGACGCGAAAGTGACTACAGCGCACTCGTCAC
>CAZKZR010000207.1:0-5916 GCA_964557245.1 uncultured Anaerolineaceae bacterium
GACGAGAACTTCCTGGAGCAGATGAACGTGAAGGTGCTGGGGTACACACGTTGCGCGCGGGCCGCAGTGCCGCACATGAAGGCGAACGGGTGGGGGCGAATTATCAACATCAGCGGGCTTGCAGCGCGGCAGACGGGGAACGCCATTGGGAGCATGCGCAACGTGGCGGTTTCGGCGCTGACGAAGAACCTGGCCGACGAGCTCGGGCCGTTCGGGATCAATGTGACATGCGTCCACCCGGGGCTGACGTGGACAGAATTCATGGAACAGCAGATGCAGCGCCAGGCGGAGCAGCGGGGAGAGACCCTGGAGCAGGCGAAAGAACGGATGGCGCAGGGCAACACGGTGCAACGGATCATCCAGGCGGAGGACATCGCGAGCGTGGTGGCGTTCCTGGCCTCGCCGTTGTCCATCGCGATCACGGGGGATTCAATTGCCGCCGGTGGTGGAGTGGGGCGGGCGATTCACTATTAGGGCCGGAGGGTCCGGGGTTTCTGGGGCAACCGGGCGCAGTGGAGAGGGCTCTCTTAGGCCTACGTTATGTGAGCGGAGTTGCCACCATGAAACGCTTTCACTCTCTCCTGCTCCTCACTCCCCTGGTCGGAACGCTGTTCTTCGGCGCGTGCGCCGGCAAGACCACGGTGAACAACCAACCAGCGGAGACCAGCGGCATCACCGTCAGCGGCCGCGGCGAGGTCCAGGTGCCGCCGGACATCGGCTTCGTGGTCGTCGGCGTCCAGTCATCCGCGTCGACGGTTGGGGCTGCGCGTGATGCGGCGGCAAATTCGGCCGACGCGCTCATTTCCGGTTTGAAGAAGGACGGCGTGGCCGAAAAGGACATCCAGACGACGGGCCTGTCCATCCAGCCGAATTACGACTATTCGAAAAGTACGCCACGACTGACGGGCTACACCGTGACGAACACCGTCACCGCGAAAGTGCGCAAGATCGACTCGATGAGCAAGGTGGTGGACGACGCGGTGGCCGCCGGCGGCGATTCGGTGCGCCTGCAAAGCGTGAGCTTCGGCGTGGAGGACACGGACAAGGCGAAGCAAGAGGCTCGCGAAAAGGCGGTCGCGAACGCGAAATCGAAAGCGGAATCGCTGGCGAAGCTCGGCGACGTATCGCTCGGGAAGCCCGTTACCATCTCGGAAACTGTCGGCCAGGTCGCGTCGCCGTCGAAGGACTACGCGGGAGGATCGGTGTCAGACAGCGTATCGACGCCGATCCAGAGCGGGACGAATACGGTCTCGGTGGACGTTTCCGTACGGTGGGCGATCCAGTAGCGACCACGGGACGGGCGGATCGCCGCCGTCGGTGCATTTCTGCTTAACTACCGCGCCATGGCAGATCCAGTAATCATCGAGGCCGCCATCAACGGCGGGACGCCCAAGGCGCGAAACGCGAACAGTCCACGAACGCCGGACGAGATTGTGGAAGACGGATTGCGGTGTTTTGCCGCGGGCGCGGCAATCGTGCACAACCACAACGACGAGCCGGTGGTTGGCGGAGCTACGTGCGTTCATTCAGCGGCGCCGTACATCGAGGCGTGGCGGGCGATTCTGGCGGAGCGACCGGACGCCTTGCTCTATCCAACGATGGCGAGCGGAGGGCCGGAGACGAACATTGTTGAGCGGTATGCGCACATCCCGGCGCTGGCCGCCGCCGGTGTGACCCGGCTGGGTCTCATCGACGCCGGGTCTGTGAACATCGGTGCGAACGACGCGAACGGACTGCCGACGGGCGGAGCGACGTACATCAACACGTTCGATGACGCGCGGCACATGATGGCGACCTGCAAGGAGCTGGACCTGGCGCCGAGCGTCTCGATCTTCGAGCCGGGCTTCCTGCGAGTGGTGTTGGCCTACCACCGGGCGGGGATGATGGCCCCGGGCGCGCTGATCAAGTTCTACTTCGGGGCAGCGAACTGGGGTTTGCCGCCGACCCCGGCCTCGCTCGACGCGTATATCGCGATGCTCGAGGGCACGGGGCTGCCGTGGTCCGTCGCGGTCCTCGGCGGCGATTTGTTGAGCCTGCCGCTGGCCGGGTACGCGCTTGAGCGGGGCGGGCACATCCGGGTGGGACTGGAGGACTACGGCGGAGAAGGAAGCCCTTCGAACACCGAATTGGTGGAGCGAGCAGTTGAACTCTGCGGGAAGCACGGGCGGGAGGTGGCAATGCCAGACACGGCGGCTGCCCTGCTAGGGGTGCCGAAGGGCCGGGCCGACGCCAAACGTTAACGGAACGCTGTGGCGGCGCTTTTTCCATACGCTACACTGGAAACAGCTCTTCCAGGGTGCTCGCTCACTGTTGCAGTTGGGTCGATTCTCAACGGTTCACCTTCCTCTTCAGTTCTCGGGAACTTCACTCGCCCTGCGCTTCAGGGCCCTACAAAAATGACGATTTCCAGCAACGGGCGCCGGCCCCTGACGGTCGGTGTGCTCGCCCTTCAAGGAGATTTCAGGGAACACCGCGAGATGCTCGAGCGGATGGGTCACCATGTCTCGGAGATCCGGAAAGTCGCGCAGCTTGCGGAGATCGATGCGCTGATCATCCCGGGGGGCGAAAGCACGACCATCGCGCGGCTGATCCTGAGCAACGGATTCCAACAGCCGCTGCGCGACTTCTGCGCGACGGGCAAGCCTGTCTGGGGCACATGTGCGGGCGCGATCCTGCTGGCGAAGCGAGTGGACAACCTGGACCGGCCGGGAATCGAAACGATGGACATCTCGGTGCATCGCAACGCGTTCGGGCGCCAGGTGGACAGCTTCGAGGCGGCCCTGAGGGTTGAGGGCATTGCCGGCGAGCCGTTCCACGCGGTGTTCATCCGGGCGCCGCTGATTGAGTCGGTGGCAGGCAACGCGAAAGCGATTTGCCGGCTCGAAGACGGAACGATCGTTGCGGCGCGAGAAGGAAATTTGCTGGCGACGTCGTTCCACCCTGAACTTACGGGCGATTCGCGGCTGCACGAGCTGTTCCTCAGCATCGGAGTGCCGGCGGGGGCTGCGCGATGAGTGAATTACGCGCCGATCCCCTGAGCCCGATTGACGCGGCAACGTTGTGGCCGCAGTTGGGACGCCTGAACACGGAAGTCATCGCGACGCGCGGGGCCGAGAACCTGCTGGTATCGAGCGGGTTGGCGGCCACGGGCCTGACACACCTGCCCCGAGTACCGCGGACGTGCGTCCTCGGAGTGCGCCGGGGGCTGACGTACCGCGGTGTCGCGGTGGCACGCGAACTTTCGGGCGGCGCCGGCTGGGAGGTGGTCTCGCTGCGGTTGGCGCGCCCGAAGGACGACGACACGGTCATCGCGCTGTGCAGCGGAATCTCGAACGATGTCGCTTCTCGCGGCGGGCGGACGGTCTACATGCGGTACGCCGAAGGCAGCCTGCACGCGGATGCGCTACGCAAAGGCGGGTTCTTCGCCTACCGGCTGGAGCACCTGTACGCGGTACGCGGCGGCAAACCGCAGACGGAGACGCCGTTCCGGCAGGCGAATCGCGCCGACCGGCACGGGATTTTCCGGCTGTATTGCCGGGCCGTACCGGAGATGGTGCGCCGTCACGAGGCGCCCACCCAGCAGGACTGGCGCGCAGTGCTGGACTCCTTCGAGGTGGGTCACGAGTTCGTGCTCGAGGGGCCGGGCGGGCTGGCTGCCTGGGTGGGGATCGGCGACCGTGAGAGCCATGTACTGGTGGAAGACCTGGAGGGCGGCACTGTCCAGGCCACGCTGGACCTGGTGGAAGCGCAGACCGGGCGGCATGGCACGCTCGTCGTGGCTGAGCACCAATTCCCAATCGAATCCGCCGCCAACGAACGTGGCTACACAGCCATGGGCACGCGGCTGATGTGCGCGAGAAGGCTCGCGCTACTCAATCCCATGAAGGAGGTCGTCGCGGCCACCGTTGCCGAATCGGTAGCGCTGCCGCAATAAGCCGTGTCACAGCTTGCCTCATCCCCCTTCCCTAACGAACAGATCGTGACTGACGACCTCGATCTCCTTCTCGACGCGCTGCCGCCACGGATCGTGGAATCGGTGCGCGCCCCCGAGCGACGTGCTGACCTGCTCGAAGTGGTCATGGACCTCGGACGGCTGCCGGAAGCCCGGTACCCGGGCCGCGAGGTTGTGCTTTCGCACGAGGAAGTGACCGAAGACGACTTGCAGTTCGTCATCGAGCACATCGGCGATTTCGGCGACGACAACCGCGCCGGGATTGAACGGACGCTTCACCGCATCAGCTGCATCCGCAACCGGCGCGGCAAGATCGTCGGGCTCACCTGCCGGGTGGGGCGCGCGGTGTACGGCACCATCCGGGTGATCGAAGACCTGGTGCTGAGCGGCCAGAGCATTCTCTTCCTCGGCAAGCCGGGCACCGGCAAGACGACGATGCTGCGCGAGGTGGCGCGCGTGCTGGCCGACGACGCGAACAAGCGGGTCATCATCGTCGATACGTCGAACGAAATTGGCGGCGACGGCGATGTGCCGCACCCGGCGATCGGCGGTTCGCGCCGGATGCAGGTGCGAACGCCGCTGGCGCAGCACGCGGTGATGATCGAGGCGGTGGAAAACCACATGCCGGAAGTCATCGTGATCGACGAAATCGGCACCGAACTCGAGGCCCAGGCAGCGCGGACCATCGCCGAGCGCGGCGTCCAGTTGGTTGGCACTGCGCACGGCACCTCGCTCGAGAACCTGATGCTGAACCCGACCCTGGCCGACCTCATCGGCGGCATTCAATCGGTAACGCTGGGTGACGAGGAGGCGCGGCGGCGTGGCACGCAGAAATCGATTCTCGAGCGGAAGGCGCCGCCGACGTTCGACATCGTGATCGAAATCGAAAGCTGGAAGCGGGTAGCGGTCCATAAGAACGTGGCCGACACCGTGGACGCGATGCTGCGCGGCTACCTGGCAAACCCCGAGACGCGGCAACTTGGCGCGAGCGGACGCCTGGAGATCGTGGACGATTCAGAGCGCGAGGGTTCTCGAACGGTTTCGGGACTCCTTTCGGGGGGAGCGCGCTACGACGGGCCGGCGTTCGGAGAGAGCCGCCATCGCGGTGGCGGGCATGTGCGCGACCACCGGGACGCGGAGATGTTCGAACCTCGCGAGGAGGCGCCATCGGCGCCGGCGCGGACCGCTAACGGCCGGGTGCTGCACGTCTATCCTTACGGGATCCCACGCTCGCGCCTGGAGGGGGCGATCCGGGCAACCGGGGTGCCCGCCGAACTGGTGGAGGACGTGGGGGCCGCCGATATCGTGCTGACGATGCGGAGCTACTATCGCTCGAAACCGGCCGCAATTCGCGACGCGGAAGAACGCAACCTTCCGATGTACGTGGTGAAGAGCAACAGCCAGTACCAGTTGGAGCAGGTGCTGACCCAATTCCGTCCGAACGGCAGCGGCGGCGGAGACGGCGGGCGAGGTCCCCGGCGGGACCCGATGGTCGACGTTTTCCGCGAGACTGAGGACGCGATTGCCAAGGTAATCGATGAGGGCCGACCGGTGGAGTTGCCGCCCGCGAACAGCTACGTTCGGCGGGTGCAACATCAACTGGCGACGCGCTACAACCTGGACAGCACGAGTTCGGGGAAGGAACCGCTGAGGCGCGTGAAAATCATGCCGGGACGCTAGCCATTTTGGATTTTGGACTGGCGATTTTGGATTGGCTGCGTCCCCGGCGTAAGGTCTGCGACGGATGACCCCCAAATCCAAAATCCTAAGGCCAAGATTCGTGGTCTTCGAGGGCGGCGAAGGTTCGGGCAAGTCGACCGCTTCGGCGGCGATTGCCGAGCGGCTGCGCTCGGCCGGTGAGACCGTGGTGCACACGCGCGAGCCGGGCGGGACTCGCGTGGGAGAGCTTGTGCGGGGTTTGCTGCACGAAGAACTGACCCCGTGGGCTGAGCTATTCGCGTTTC
>CAZKZR010000208.1:0-5904 GCA_964557245.1 uncultured Anaerolineaceae bacterium
TCCCGATCCTGGAAGCGTGGTCGCTCATCGCTGGAGTCGCGGCCGTGACGAGCAAGGTGGAGATCGGGACGCTGGTGACACCGGCGGGCATGCGGAACGCGGCCCAGCTCGGCAAGGTGATCGCCACGGTCGACAACATCGCAGAGGGCCGAATCATTCCCGGCTTCGGGGCGGGCTGGATGCCGCGCGAGTTTTCGGACTTCGGCGTGCCGTTCCTCTCGACATCGCAGCGATTGGTGCAGCTTCGGGAGACGGTGGAGTTGATGAAGCGCATGTGGACGGAGCCGTCGGTGAGTTACGAGGGCAGGTACGTGACCGCTCAGAACCTGGTCTGCGAACCGAAGCCGGTGCGGGTGCCGCCGATCCTGATTGGCGGGTCCGGCGAGAAGGTGACGTTGAAGCTGGCAGCACAGCACGCGGACATCTGGAACCACCAGGCGGCCCGGCAGTCAGAGCTGCCCCAGAAGATCGACGTGTTGAAGCAGCGCTGCGCGGAAGTCGGCCGCGATTTCTCGACTATGACGGTGAGCCAACAGTGCCTGGTGACGATTGCGCCGGACGAGGCGAGCGCTGGTCCGATGGTGGATACAGCGAAGAAGATTTTCGGCGGGCATATGGGCGACCCGACCGGGCCGCTCGCGATTGCGGGAAGCCCGCAGCGAGTGCGCGAACAGATCCAGAAGCACATCGACCTGGGCTGCACGATGTTCCTGATGGAGTTCTTTGGGCGGGACACGCGGGAGCCGGCGGCGCTGTTCGCCGAGACCGTGCTGCCTCACTTCAAGTAGAGAGAGCTAGTACCAGCGCTCCGGCGTGATGACGAGGGCGACCATTCTCTCATGACCACCATCGGCGGTGGCTTTGAGCGCCGCTTCGGGGCCGCGGTAATGCGTGTGCAGGCGCAAGCGCGTCTCGTAATCGAGTGGGTCCATCACCGCGACAGGTCCTTCGACCGTCACGTAGCGAAACGCCGGCCGATCATCGATGCAGAGCGTGGCACGGCCGGTTTGGGCCGCGTTGCGGACCTTTGGCGAATGCCGCTCGGTGATCACCAGGAACTTGCCGTCTTCGTAGAGGTAGATGACAGGAACGGCGTGGGCGCGCCCTTTCGCGTCCACGGTCGCGATGGTGGCCGGGAGCGGCCGCTGCACGAAGGCTTCGCGTTCGGCCGGGGTCATTCGGGGCGCGACCCGGCCTGGGCAAGCCGGCGCTTCGCTTCTTCATACAGCGCGGGTAGCAACGGCCCGTTTGCGGCTGCTTCGAGGTTCTGGCGGAGGTGGTCAGGATTCCGCGTGCCGACGATGGTGGTTGAAAGCTGCGGAAGTGACAGAGTGAAGCGCAGGGTGAACTCCATGCGGCTCATGCCGTCGAGGAGGTCATCGAGCTTTGCGCCCTCCCAGCGATCCTTCACCGGCAGCCCGGCGCGGGCGCGGTCCCATTCGCTCGGTGCGCCGCGAGCGACGCCACCGCGAATGACGATCCCGGCGCCGGCGGCAGCGGCCTCAGCGATGGCGGCTTCGTGTTCGCGTTCGAGCGCGGAGTAGGGGATCTGGAACTCATCGAAGAGGCCCATGGCGATGTGTTCTCGCAGGTTCGGGAGCGTCCCGGACATGCCGAGGTGCCGCACCTTTCCTTCGGCTTGCAACTTTTGCAGCTCAGCCAGGGCGCCGTCTTCTTCGAGCTCAGTGCGGCCGGGGCTGGCGTGAAATTGCACGATGTCCAGGTAGTCCGTCTTCATTCGGCGCAGGCTCTGTTCAACACCCGCGCGGACGTTCTCCGCGGTGAAGACGTGGGGATTGCGCTGGCCGGCGGGGGCGGGAGTCGCACCGACGAGGCATCCACACTTCGAGGCGAGGATGTATTCGGAGCGGCGGTGAGAAATCGCTCGGCCGATGTGCTCCTCGCTATTTCCGTAGTCCGGCGAGGTATCGATGAAATTGATGCCGGAGTCCAGCACCGAATTCAGCATGGCATCCGCTTCGACGTCCGAGATGGCGGGGCCGCGAGGCTCTCCCCGCAGTTCCATGGCGCCGTAGCCGAGGGCCGTGACTTCCAGTCCGGTCCGGCCGAGGGTTCGTCTAGCGAGGCTGGGCATGGTTCACCGCGCGCACAAGAGTGGAATCATCGTAGCGGAATGCGCGTCCGCGGATGGTCCCTGGAATCACACCGTCGTTAGTACCCGTACGGGTTGTCGGCTCCTGAAGCAGCTGTGCCGGATGCAGCGGGTGTAGCCGCTGGGGCAGCGGCGGTTGCTACAAACCAGACGTTGCCGACGGCCTGGCCGTTCGCGTCGCCGGGGGCTTTGTCCGGGCCGTAGCGGTAGAGCGGCTTGCCGTTGTAGGCGACCTGCTTCGTGCCGTCCTCGCGAGTAAGGAGGGAGAACTCGCCGGGAGCGCCGTCAACTTTGGGAGCGGTGGCCGCTGTGGTAGTGAGCGGAGGCCATGTGGCCGCGCAGGAGCCGCTGCAGTTGCTTTTGCCAGGGCCGTCCTGGGTGAAGGTGTAGAGCGTCAGGCCATCGGCGCTTGTGAGGATGGACCCGAATTTCACGTTGTTGCCGACCTTCACGACCGCTGCGTTCGAAGCTGCGGGACTCGCCGCTGCTGTGGGCTGAGTGGCAGGGGTCTGGCCCGACTGGGCGGATGTAGGAGCGGCAGTGGCGCCGGTGTCAGAGTCGTCGTCATCGCCGCCACAAGCAGCGCCGAGGGCAGCCAGCAGACCAGCGAGTGCGACTACCGCAATCACACGAAAACGAAGCATGGAAGGACCTCCGGCAACAGTACGAACTGTTGCCTTAACAACGATTCACATCCGAGGGAAAGCGTGATTTACCTGACCCGCGTCAGCTTTCGAGCCAGTTCACATCGCCACAGAGGTCGGGCGCGTGCTCCTTTGAGGCGAAGACCGCGTGTTCCACCTTGCTAGCGCCAATCGTCGTGATGTCTCCATGGCCGGGCCAAACTGTGGTGTCATCCGGCAGGGCATAGAGTTCACGGACGATGGAAGCGATCTCCTGCTGGAGTGCGGCATTGTCCTTGGAACGGCCCGGGCCGCCGGGGAAGAGCGTGTCTCCGACGAACGCGTGCTTGCCGACCACGTAGGTGGTGCTACCGGGAGTGTGGCCGGGGACGCTGAGGACGCGGACGGAGAGGTTGCCGACCGAGAAGGTATCGCCGTGCTTGACGGCCTGGTCCAACTGACCGTCCTTCAGGCCCGGTTCGGCGCCATCGGCGAGCACCCGCGCACCGAATTTCGCCTTCAGAGCATCGATCGCGGGAGTGTGATCGAAGTGGCCGTGGGTGAGGAGGATCTGCTTTGGGGATACGCCGGCTGCTTCGGCAGCGGCGATATTCACTTCCGGCTCGCCGGGAGCGTCGATGAACGCGGCCTCGTTGGTTGCGCGGTCAATCAGGACGAAAACGTTGTTTCCGTAACCGGTTGGGCCGGCCATGACGATTTCGATGTCTCCATCACGAACGGGTTCCATTGAGGGCTCCTGCGGCAGTGTGTGGGCAACGATGGTAGTCGATTTCGGGGCGCGACTGGCTAGCGACCTCCGGAATCAGCCTGGACGACGGCGTTGGCGCGCAGAAATTGGACCTGTCCGGGCGTGCGCAGGTGGTAAACGCGAGCCGCGGGCGATTCAGCAAACAAAGATGTCTCCATCTGCCTGCGGTGGCCCCGCCACGCTTTCACACCCCAGATGAGCATGGAGTGCCGGCTGAGGAAGGTCTGGCTGAGCGTCTCCTTGTTGCCGTTCCACAACGCGCTGTGCGTGAACGAGCGCGAGATCGTGCGCCAGGCCAGCCGCCGGTAGACCGTCGGGAAGGGGAGGTCGAGCCAGATGGCGGTTTCAGCCTGCGGGAGGATCAGGTCACGAACGAAGGAGTAATTGCCTTCGATGACCCAACCACCGGGATGCGCATCAAGGAAGGTGGAGACCTGCTCACGGAACTCCTCACGGGACAGGTCCACCCAATTGGGGTGGGCGTGGAAGACGGCGTCAAGTTCGAGCAAGGGCAACTGGAGGGATTGGGCGAGCTCACGGCTGAGGGTTGACTTGCCCGAGCCGGAAGGGCCGTAAATGGCGATACGGCTCCCGACGGGAACGTGGCGGGGTTGCGGGTTTCGCGGCATGGCCGCCGATTATATGGGCTGAGGCGTTGGGTCCCGGTTCGAGGCGAAGAAGACGAGAACGACTGCCAGGAGCAGGAAGAACGCGGCGCAGACGATGAAGCCGAGAGCCAGCGAGACGGACGCGAAGTAGGCGGCGCTCATGGGTCCGACCATGAAGGCGATAGCCTGGGCAGAGCTGGCGAGGCCGAAGGCAGTGCCGCGGCGGACAGGGTCGACAGATGAAGCGATGAGGGCGTTGACGGCGGGCATGGAGGCGCCGTTAGCGACCGCGAAGAGCAGGAGGCCGCCGACGAAGAGCCATTCGTTGGAGCCAGCAGCGAGCGCGGGCATGACGAGAGCGGAGGCGACGGTCAGGGCGACGAGGGAGCCGCGGAGTCCGGTACGCATGCCAAGGAGCCGGACGACGACAAGCACTCCGAAGACGCTGCCGGCGCCGGCCGCGGTAAAGGCGATGCCGGAGAGCGCACTCGCGCGGTCTTCGCCAGCGATGTCCTTCAGGGCGATTGGCGTGGCGACGCGAATGAGCTGGTTGAGGGCAAAGAGGCCGAAGTAGAGGACGACGGCGACCCAGAAGAGGCGGGTGAACCCACGCATCCAGCCGAGAGAAATGTTGAGCCGCCGGCGGCCAGCTCGGGGGGCGGCGATTCGGCGAGGAGCCACCTTATCGCGGGGCACGGCGAAGATGATCCACGTGGCTGCGAGCGCGGGCAGGATGGCGCTCGCGATGATCGCGCCGCGAAAGCCGAGGAAGACGGCGAAGCCGGCGCCCGCGGCCGGGCCAAGTGTGCTTCCGAGATACTGGCCGGCGGTAACGATGCCGAGGGCCTTATCAAGCTTCACGTCTGGCACGCTCACGCTGGTGAGGGCGATAGCCGCGGGAATGAAGCCGGAGAAGAGTCCCTGCATGGTGAGGGAAACGACGATGACCCAGGGGGCGTGCGCCACGGCGGCGATCAGGGTGGTGAGGGTTGCCGCGTAGAGAGCGCGGATAAACATGAGCTTGCGGCCGTAGCGGTCCGAAAGGACTCCCCAGAACGGTCCGGTGACGAGCCGGGCGACGCCCTGGACGGTGGTGGCGATGCCGACCCAGAACAATGCGTTCGCGTCGCTTGTGGCGCCGAGGTCCTTCAAGAAAAGCGGCAAGAACGGCCACCAGAAGTTCATCGCGAAGCTTGCGAGGAACGCCCCAGACCCGATGGCGATCGAGATTGAGAGATAGCCGCGTTCGGGCGGCGCTCCGTGAGCGGAAACGGTGACCGCGGGCGCCTGGAGGACGTTAGACACGGAGTGCCATGCTACAGGCGCGGTGGACGAGACGGTTTGCCGCGTGGGGACGGCAACTCTGTGCTGGCGCTCGCAGGTCCGGTGTCGAAGTGGACTAAGTCCACTGGACTAAGTACGATCGGCGGATGAGACAGGTGAACATCCACGAGGCGAAGACCCACTTCTCCGAATTGATTGCTGCGGTGGAGCGGGGCGAGGAGATTGTGATCGCGCGGCGGGGCAAGCCGGTGGCGAGGCTGGCACCGCCGACGGCCGCCGTCAGCGAAGAGGCAGCCAAGGGCGCACCGCGATCGCGAGTTTTCGGCCAGTGGGCAGGTAGGATCTGTGTCGATCCATCGTTTTTCGAGCCGATGTCCGAGGGAGATCTCGACGAGTGGTCCAAGGACCGGCCGGCCTTCGATGACGTGAATCGAATTACCCGCTCGCGGCGAGCCGGTTGAGGCTGCTCATCGATACCAACGTGTTCCTCTGGACGGCTTTCGAGCC
>CAZKZR010000209.1:0-5882 GCA_964557245.1 uncultured Anaerolineaceae bacterium
ACCTCGACAAGCTGGGCGACAAGGTGGTGGGCATCATCGGCACCGGCGCCACGGCCGTGCAGTGCATCCCGCATCTGGGCGAGGGGGCCAAGCACCTCTACGTGTTCCAGCGCACGCCGTCGTCGGTCGACGTCCGCAACAACGCCCCCACCGATCCCGAGTGGGTGGCGAGCCTGAAGCCGGGCTGGCAGCAGGAGCGGATGGAGAACTTCAACATCGTCGTCTCCGGCGGCGACGTGGAGGACGACCTGGTCAAGGACGGCTGGACCGACATCTTCCGCAACCTCACCGGCGTCGTGGCCAAGCAGGCGGCCCGCAAGCTCGGCCGCCGGCTCAGCCCCCAGGAGCGGGGCGAGCTGATGGAGCTGGCCGACTACATGAAGATGAACCAGGTGCGGGCCCGGGTCGACGAGATCGTGAAGGACCCGGCCACGGCCGAGAAGCTCAAGCCGTGGTACCGCCAGTTCTGCAAGCGCCCCTGCTTCCACGACGAGTACCTGCAGACCTACAACCGGCCCAACGTGACCCTCGTCCACACGGACGGCAAGGGCGTTGAGCGCATCACCGAAAAGGGCGTCGTGGCCAACGGTCAGGAGTACGAAGTCGACTGCATCATCTACGCCAGCGGCTTCGAGGTAGGTACGGCGTTGGAACGCCGGGCGGGCTATGAGGTCTACGGCGAAGGCGGGCTCACCCTGAGCGATAAGTGGAAGGACGGCGTCGCGACGCTCTATGGCATGCAGACCCGCGGCTTCCCCAACTGCTTCATCGTCGGGCTCGCCCAGGTGGGCGGGAGTGCGAACATCACGCACGTGCTGGACGTGCAGAGCCGGCACATCGCCCACATCATCGAAAGCACCATCGAACGTGGAGCCACCACGGTGGACGTGGAACAGGAAGCGGAAGACCGCTGGGTCGACACGATCATCAAGGCATCGATGGCGAACATCTCCTTCCTGGAAAACTGCACGCCGGGCTACTACAACAACGAAGGGCAGCCGAACGGCGAGCTGATCCGCCAGAACGGGGCGTATGCCCCGGGAATCATGGCGTTCTCTAACGTCCTCGACGCATGGAAGGCCGACGGGAAGCTCAACGGCCTGGTCTTCGCCTAGGCTGTGGCAGAAGAAGTCCGGCTCGAGACCAACGGGGCGGTTGCGGAGATAATCCTCAACCGCCCGGAGCGGAAGAACGCCGTCACCGGCCCCCTGGCTGAGGCGGCGGCCGCGGCTGTTTCGGAAGTGGCGGCCAACCCGGACCTGCGCGTGATCCTCCTGCGCGGCGAGGGCGGCGTATTCTGCTCAGGGCTGGACCTCAAGGAGTTCAATGCGGAACCCCGCCCTGAGTGGCTTCCGCGCTTCCAGGGCCTCTGGCGCGGCCTGCACGAGCGGTTGTTCGCCTGCGACAAGGCGATCGTCTGCGCCATGGAGTCCTACGCTATCAACGCCGGTTCGGCGCTCGCGCTCTCGGCCGATTACCTGGTGGCCGGCGAGACGGCGTTCCTCCAGGTCGGTGAAGTGCGGCAGGGCCGCCCCGCGCCGATGAACGTCGCCTGGTTGCTGGCGCGTCACAGTGACGCCGTGGCCCGCCGCGTGATGCTCCTGGGCCGGCGCATTGCCGGTCCGGAACTGCTGCAGCTCGGGATCGCCCACGCGGTCGTCCCGGATGGCGAGGTGCTGGCTTCCGCCCGCACTCTCGCGGGTGAGCTGGCCGAAATCTCGCCTGAAGGGATTGCCGGGACGAAGCAATTGCTGCGCGGCTTGAACACGCGCGACGCCGGAACGTGGTTCGAAACGGTGGCGGGGGCTGCTTCGAAGCTCTCCACGGCGCGCGGACCGATCCCCAGCCTGAAAAGCCAAGCCTAAAGCGTCCGGATGGCAGGAGACGGCGGCTGCCGCCGGGTCTAGAGTTCGCTCCGCCGGATAAGTACCGCCGCGAACACGGCCTGCCAGAGCATTGCCCCCTCCACGGTTATCCGTTCCCAGATTCCCAGCCAGGGGGTTGGATTGTCTTTCGCTACGTCGCCGACCTGCAGGTTCATGAGCATCCCAAACACCAACATCACGGCGATGGCGGCGAACGTGTACACCCGGAAGTTCCGGCCGAATGCGAACGCCGCCACGCCCATGATCGCGAAGTACTCGAGCGAGCTCACGCCGGCGAGGACCAGGTGCATCGTGTCTCGCCAATCGCCGCCGTCCGCGGCCAGGACCGCGCGCTGGTGCATCGGCGCAAACCACCAGCCGGTGCCAACAACCGCCGACACCAGGAGCAGCCACCCGGCAATTCGGATCTTTCTGTGGTGGCCCGCCATCTGCAGTACGCCGAACGCAAACGCGAAGCCCAGCAGCTGGTAGACCACGCCCATGGCTATCCACATGGTTCGGGTCGGCGCGCCAACGGCTGAAAGTTCGCTGATCGTCCAGTCCGTATAGCTGTAGCCGTCGTACCGCAGGGTCGCGATGACATCCATGATGATGTACCAGGCGAACATCAGCATGCCAGCAGCAACCAGCACCTTCGCGGGAAACCGAATCGAGAGCGCGGAATGCCAGGCATCTCGCGTGGTGTGGGGAGATGTGTGACTGAGCACGATGACAACCTCCGCATCGCCGCCGGAGGGGGCGGCGAGTTCGGCGAGGCTGGCCCGCCGTTTCGGCTCCAGTAAACGCCGGACCGGTGCCGCTTCGAAGGGTCAAAAGGCTCTCCAGAGGCGGCCCCAATGGACCTCTATGGGTTGCGCGCCGTGAAGACCTGGAAGTGGAGTTCGAACCGGCTCAGCCCGTCGGCGCGAAGAAACTGGGCGTAGTGTCTCGAGTACGCCGCGCGCGCTGCGTCGTGCTGTTCTGGCGGGATACCCATTGAAAGGATCTGTTGCTCGTCGGCGATGGAATCGGCCGGCACCACGACCGCCAGCGACCTTGGAGAGCGTTGAATGTCCGTGAATCCGGCTTCGGCCAGCATGCGCCGCGTCGCCATGGCATCGCCGAGGGAAAATGGTCCGGTCCGTGCCTTGCCGGGTGGTGCCGCGGCCGGCCGGGGCACGAACGGGGCGAGCGGCGTGCCCGCGTGCCAGGCGTTCCGCTTCGCGCTTTGCCAGCAGGCGATGGCCAGCCGCCCACCCGGCTTGAGCTGTCTCCGAATGTTCGCGAACGCGGTCACCGGTGCATCGAAGAACATCACCCCGAACTGGCTGACGGCCACATCGAATGGTCCGCCCGGGACGTCTTCGGACTGCACGTCGGCGACCACGAAGCGCGCGTTGGCGCATCCTGCTTCCTCCGCGCGCCCGGTCGCCCAGGCCACCATCCCGGTGGAGATGTCGGCTCCCAGCGCCGAACCTTTCGGCCCCACGGCCTCGGCCATCGCCAGGGTCAGCTTGCCGCCGCCCGCGCCGATATCGAGGACTCGCTCGCCGGGCGTTGGTTGGGCCGCCGCCACCACATAGGGTGTGACCCGGTCGGTGAAGCGTTCTCGCTTGTGCCAGTTCGCCACCTGTTCCGGGTCATTCCAGCGCTTCCGTTCGATTTCGTTCGCCATCGTCGCCTCCGCGAGGTGGTTATACGCTCACCCGCTGCGCTTCAGGCGACCGGTCCGCTTCGCGTAGCGCTCTCCAGCGCTGAAGACCATGACTCCAAGCGGGATCATGACGAAGCCACTCGCGATCAAACCGAGCATCGTCGGCCAGAGATCACCGAAACCCTCGCCGTCGATGAGCGCGCTGCGGATGCCCTCGATGACGTAGGTCGCGGGGCTGAAAATACTTATGGTCGCAAGCGGTTCCGGCATCTGGCTGGCCGTGATGTAGACCCCTGAGATGAGCACCAGCGCCGCCTGGATGACATGGGTCATTTCGGCCCCGCGCTCCGGGTAGAGCAGCGGCAGCACCGCCCCCATGATCCCGATGCCTACCAGGCTCAAGCTGCCCGCCATCAGGATTGCAGTGGCCGAGACATAGTTCGCCTCGCTCATGTCGAGGTCGAACACGAGCACCACGATGACCAGGACCACCGCCGTGTGGAGGAGCCCGTAAACCAGCGAAAACAGAGCGGTGCCCACCATGTGCGTCCCGCGACGTACCGGCGCCATGAACGTGTACTCGATGGTGCCTTCCCAGCGCTCCCAGCTGATCATTTCGCTGACGGTTTGGAACACGACCGCCAGGTAATGCCAGACAAGAGCGCCAATCGCCAGGAACAGGACCAGCTTGTCGATTTGGGCGTCGGTGAAGCCTCCGTCTCCGGTAGCGCCGGCCGCATCGTTCGCGCCGCGGGCGATGAGCACCACGGCCAAGCTGTTCGCGATGGTGTAGAGCATCCACACCACCTCCCAGCCCCAGTAGCGCTTCACCAGGTTGATGTTCCGCTCGACAAAGGCGTAGCTCGCCTTCAATTCGTAGTACGCGAGAGTCATTTCCCTTCGGCCTCCTGGTCCGCGTCTTCGAGCTTCTTGCCCGTGAGGCGGAGGAATACGTCTTCAAGCGAAGGCGGCGGTTCATCGCCCACCCGCACCAGTTCTTTCAGCGCAGCCGGCGTGTCCAGCGCCACGATGCGGCCTTTATCGACGATGGCGATGCGGTCGCACAGTTCGTCCGCCTCCTGCATGTCGTGGGTGGTCAGTACCACCGTCGCGTCGTGGGAGTTGCGAATTTCGAGGACGGCCGCCTGCACCTCCCGCTTCGAATGCGGGTCCAGCCCGGTAGTCGGTTCGTCCAGGAGCAGCAACACCGGCGCCGTCAGGAACGCCCGGGCTATCGCGACTTTCTGTTGCATGCCGCGGGACATGTCCTCCATGGGCGAATTCATGGAAGACTTCTCGACGCCCAGGCGGGTCAGGATCTCGGTAGCTCGCTTGCGGGCGAAGTCCGGGTTCACGGAGTACAACCGGGCCCCGTACATCAGGTTCTCCATCGGCGAGAGTTTTTTGAAGAACGAAGCCTCCACCGAGACCCGGTTGATCAGCCGCTTGACGCGGAACTCGTCCTTTTTGACATCCAACCCGAACACGCTGACCCGCCCGGAATCGGGCATCAGCAGCGTGGACATCAGCCGGATGAGGGTGCTCTTGCCGGTGCCGTTCGGGCCGAGGACGCCGAAAATTTCGCCGCGCTGGACGCTGAACGAAATGTGATCGACGGCCACGGTGCGCTTTCGTTCGGCGCGCTTGCCGCGCAGCCTGCCGATGACGCCCGGGCCCTGCCGGAACACCTTGGTCACATCATCCACCACCAGCGCCGTTGCCTGGGGGTCAACCGAGATGGAAATTCCCTGGAACTGTTTTGGTTCGAGCGTTGCCGCCGTCAATGGTTACTCCTTGTCGCTTGCGGAAGGAGCCCACGGATGGTGTTTGTCCCGGGGAACAAAAAACCGTGGGCGATTCTATTGCCCACGGCTGCGGTCCGGTTTACCGAATCAGGTCAGACGATGGGCACACTGCGGCTGGGGAAGCCGGGCATTCCGTTGGGCACGGCGGTGCGCGGCACGAAGACGTTGACGCCGACGATGGCGTTACTCATTGCACGTCCTCCCTCAGGAATTTCATCTGGCAGACTATAGCTCGGATAGCCATCAGCAATCAATAACGCGAAGAGCCGCGACAGGTTAACGCGACTCTGGCTTAGTCGAACCACTCAGAGGCGGGCGCGGAAGCGCTCGTGCTGCCACTCCCCGGGCCGCGGTCATAGTCGTACGTGCACCGCCGGTGACAGAGCCGCCTTTAACCGACCCGCGGCAGTATTGGCTTCCGGCGCTGCACCAGCGGCCCGTGCGCCGCCACCATCCGTGCGAACTCCGCGCCATCGACGGCGGCCTTGAACAGGTGCCCCTGGCCCTGCTTGCAGCCAATGCCGGAGAGGAACTCCCACTGCCACGCGTTCTCAATGC
>CAZKZR010000210.1:0-5863 GCA_964557245.1 uncultured Anaerolineaceae bacterium
GGTGAGGTTGCCGCCGAGGGCGTGCGCCATCCGCAGTGCGATCGAAAGGCCCAGGCCCATCCCACCTTTCGACCGCGTCGCCGTACTGTCGATTTGGGTGAATGGCATGAAGACGCGCGGCAGATCCTGTTCGCTGATGCCGATCCCGGTTAGCGCATAGGCCGTGCCAACGACACCATCGAGCCAATAATGATTTCCCGTCGTTACAACAACGGCCAGCATGCCGATCCCGGGGAGTAGGCCGACGAGCACCCCGCGTCGTCCCCCCAGCCCGAGTCCGGCCACCACGCCGGCCAGCATCATCC
Source organism: uncultured Anaerolineaceae bacterium (assembly GCA_964557245.1). Classification (GTDB taxonomy): domain Bacteria; phylum Chloroflexota; class Dehalococcoidia; order Tepidiformales; family Tepidiformaceae; genus Amarobacter. Next base: position 306 of record CAZKZR010000210.1, read on the forward strand.
AACCAACATGGAGGCTTGGCATGGCCGCATACTGGTTGGCGAAATGATGCTCGTTCCCGGCTAGCACAACTGTGTCCGCAATCCCCAGTCCTGGCATCAGCCTCGGTGGGGCAACAGGGAGGAGAGCAATCGTCACGATGGCCAGTAGCGCCGAAATGCCCATTGCGTCCCGCAGCAGCCTATAACGACGCCCATCCACCACGAACGTCCAGACCAGGACCGCAAGACACGTCGATAGGAACCCGTGGGAGTAGACGAAGTTCAGGACGCTTACGACGCTGTCGTTTCCGCTCATGAACTCCTGGAACTGGCGCTCGGAGAAGATTCCGATCCGTCGCTCAAGTGACGCGATGTTGTTGGCGTTCGCGGTTGCATCCGAGGATGAGCCCCGAGTGGCGATCCGTGCCGACTCGTACAGGCCAAAGCCAGCCAGGATGAGGATAGCCTCCCGGAGGACGTAGAAATTCGCGGGCTGGACTGGCTTCTTGGCCCGTGACCGCAGGAACAACGCTGGTCCGACGATAGCCATCGCAATGCCCGGGCCGGGATCGCCGAAAACGATGGCGGCGCCCAGCCCAACGACGGAAGCCACAAGTGCAACGAGGTTTCCCGTGGCCCGGCGGGTGAACGGCCAGGCCGCAACGATTGCCGCAATGAGAGCTACGTCCTCAATTTGGACGGATACCCCGCCGAAACGCATCTAAAGACCTCCCTCGTCGCCCCGACCACGCCGGCCATTCGGTCGGCCCATCGAGTCCCTGGCGCCGTCACACACAAGCCGGAGTCGCCGCGGCCCCCAGGGCGGGTTGCGGGAGGTCACCTGCCAAAGCGGTATTCTGGGTAAGTTGCTTGCAACAAGCAACTAAACAAGGGAGAATGCCCTTGAGGCAAGGTTGACCACGAGGAAGACTTGGCTCAGCTTCGGTGCCGCAACAGCCACGCACTTGAAGGGCGAAATCGATGACAGACGGCTCAGGGCGCGGGAATCGGAATGACTTCCTCCAGATCGGCGAGGCGGCCAGCCTCACGCATCTGACGCAACGGACGCTCCGGTTCTATGAGGAACGCGGTTTGCTGCACCCGCCGGAACGGATGCAGGGCGGCTTTCGACTCTATTCTCCCGCCGACATCGAGCGGATTGAACGGATTAAGCAGTTGAAGGAACTGCTGGGGTTCTCGCTTTGGGAGATCGGCGAGATGCTTGACGCCGAGGAGTTGGCAGCAGGGGCTGCCGGGCGACAGGTGCCCCCCGAGGAGCATGGTTGTCGCTCGGATGCGGCCCGGGACGGCCTGCAGCGTCAACTCGAGCTCATCGACCAGAAGATGGCCGGCATGGCCCGATTGCGTGAGCAGATCGCGGCCCGCCTGAGTCATTACGAGCGCTCGAGGCCGGGCGCAAGGTGATCCGGCTGTCCAACCGGCACCTGCTCTTCGGCGTCGTTTCGCTGGCCCTCCTGACGTCCTCGATGCAGTTCTCGATGGTGTCCGTCGCGATCCCGGACCTCATCGGAGACCTCGACGCCCCCCTGGGGTGGGTCGGCTGGGTGGTCACCATGTATACCTTGATGCAGGCCGTCTCGATGCCCATCGCCGGGAAGCTAAGCGACGAGCTGGGCCGGCGGCTCGTTTTCGTCGGCGGGCTAACGGGGTTCGCTATCGCCTCTCTCGTCTGTGCCCTGGCGCCGAACGTTTGGGTACTGATAGCCGGGCGGGCCATCCAGGGCTTAGCCGGCGGAAGCCTTTTGCCCTCTGCGTACGGCATCGTCGCAGAGGCTTTTCCCGACAGTCGCGCCCAGGCGCTGGGGTTGATTTCATCCATCTTTCCGATCGGGTCCATCCTCGGGCCAAACCTCGGAGGCGTGATCGTCGACTCAGTGGGCTGGCGCTGGACGTTCGCACTGAACGTGCCACTCGCCGTCCTGGTGGTGGTCATCGCGCTTTTCCTGATGAGTCCAAGTGTCCGCCGCGAAACCAGCCGAATCGATTTCGTCGGAGCCGGCCTCATTGCGGTTTCGGTCACGTCGCTGGTATATGCGCTTACCGAGATCGGAATCCAAACCCGTGATCCAAACGTCTTCCTGGTTACTGCGGGCTTCGTCGTCGCGGCGTTTGGAACGGTCTCGCTTCTGCGATACGAACAGAGGTGCAGTTCGCCAATCATCGATTTGGCACTGCTTCGCCGACGCGAGTTCGCGTTCGTGAACACGCTCAACTTCTTCTATGGAGTTGCCGTGTTTGGGGTCTTTTCGTTCATTCCGCTGTTTGCGAGCTCCGCCTATGGCATGGGCTCGGGCGAGACTGGACGTCTTCTCACCCCGCGTGCAGTGGTGATGATGGTAGTGTCGAGCGCGGCGAGCGTGGCCCTACCGCGGACCGGCTATCGCAAGCCCATTATTGGGGGACTCCTCTTGATGGCAGCCGGTATGGTCCTGCTCTCTCTCGAAATACACGAGGTGGAGGTACTCGGGCTAACGTTCTCCGAGTTCACTGTCCTGGCTGCGATCGTCGCGTTCGCCGGTCTTGGGCTTGGGCTCGCCGGCCCCGCAGCCAACAACGCCGCGATCGAGCTCGCGCCAGACCGCGTCGCGGCGATCACGGGAATGCGCGGAATGTTCCGTTCGCTCGGTGGCGCGATCGGCGTCGCGCTCATCGTCCTCATCACCTCAACAGCCTCTAGTGTCCAGCACGGCCTCGCCATCGCTTTCGTCGGACTCTCGGTCCTGACGGTGCTGACATCGTTGCTGGTGCTCGGGATCCCGGACAAGAGCACCCCGCTAAGCCTCCTGCGTCCGCCCCAAATCCCGCACGAGGCTCGCCAAAGGAACGGCATCACCAGCCCATCCGAGCCCCATCCGGTACCACCACAGCGAGAGGAACCGCATGAGCTCAGGTAGCTCCGCCGCCAGCCCGTCCGCAACGCCCCGGATCCCGGTGGGCACCATGCGGCCACGAGAGTTTCCATGAACACGCGGGTCATCACCGTCGCCAGCCAACTCGGTTCCAACGGCGAACAGGTGGCAAGCCTCGTCGCTCAGGAGCTCGGCTTTCGCTGCCTGGATCAAGAAGTGATCGGGAGGGCGGCCCGCTCCGCGGGTGTGCCTTCCAAGGTCATGCGCGACGCCGAGCGCATGCAGCCGCTCCGAGAACGAGCGCTGGCAGCGTTTGGCAATACATCGGGCTGGAATGCCCTCGCCTGGTATCTTGGCGCCGCGCCGCCGCTCAACCCCGCGTACACCCCGGAGCGCTACCGGAAGATCATCGAGGAAGTGCTGCACAACCTGGCGAGAGAAGGGAGTGCTGTGGTGGTTGGGCACGCCGGCCAGATGGCGCTTCGTGATCGCTGGGACACCCTGCGAGTGTTGACCGTTGCCTCCGAAAGGGTCCGGATTCTTCGCATCCTTGACGCGCTTTCGGTTACGGAAGCGGAGGCGAGAGAAATTGTGCATCGTTTCGATGCTGAACGAAAAGCATACTTCCAGCAGACGTACCGCGAGCACTGGCTTTCGCCGAAGCTCTACGACCTTTGCCTCAACACCGACCACCTGAAGCCCACTGAAGCAGCTCACCTGATCTGTGAGGCGGCTCGCCAACGCTAGAACGCCCTCAATACCGCCTTGACCGCCGTGGCAGACCAATTGGTCGTCGGGCGCGACGACACTCGTGGTGTTCTTGGAGACCTCGACCCTTTGGAGGCACCGTGGACCTGCCGGAGGGGGCGGACCGATCCAAGATGGTCCGCGATGTCTTCGCCCATGCCGATGCCCATTACCGACATTCAGATTCTACCATCGACACTCAGTCTAGCGCGTGCCGCGAGGGTCCCTGACGCCTGGTGTCGATGCCCTTTTGAAATTGTGTCAATTCCAAAGTAAGATCCAACGGCCGGTGAGGGTCGAAGTTGCAAGCGGTCGTCCCGAGTCGCAGGTGTCTGCACTCTTAGTGTGTTGACGACCGCAGGCGACACCCTGTGGTCCAACCAGCGAGTTGGTCCAGCTCGACAGGCTCACCAGCAAAGGCCGGTCCACGCACCGCGATGGTCGACTTCTTCGCGGAGTCGCGTTTGGGCGCTCGTCAGAAGCGCTTAGCTGGGTCGCCATCGCCAAGGCGTCGGCCGCGGGTCGGGCAGCGCTACCTTTGTCGGCAGTTCGGCATGGGCAAAGCGCGTGGCCTCTTCATTCGATTTCAAAACTGCGCAGCTTCTTCATGCAGCCGCCCTCCCTTCGCCGTCGCGGCTCACGAGCTGTTCGCCGCACCAGGCGAATGAGCTGTGGCTTCCAGCGCCGGCAGAGGTACGTACGCCTGGCTTTGGCCGACACGCAAGCCGGCCGCAAGGGTCCCAACTGGTGTTCCTTCCAGGTCAAAGGAGAGCCTTTCGAGGGCCTCCCTCAGCATCTGGCGTAGGGCGAGCCCCATCGCGCATGTTCTGCCGGAGATGCCCGCGTAGAACTGGCAGGGCCGGGGGAGGGGGAACTGCTCCCGGCCCTGCAAGTGGCTGCCGTCCGAGGGCAACTTGCGTGAAACGAGCTTGACGTCGCAGAGCCGAGATTCCTCGCTGGGCACTCGCTTGGACTCCCTCTCGGTAGTTGACACATCACCAAATCTCCGCGTGATCCCCAATCTCCTGCCTCCTAGCCCAATGGGTGTCCGCTGCCCAACGCTGGCCGCGATGCTACCGGCGGCGCACTTGGTGCCACAACGCAGGAGTCCGTATTAAACGTGTAAGCATTGCTTACAAGAGGCAATCCGAAGGGTGTTTATGGTTCGTATATTTGGTTGGTGGGAGGGCCGCCTCGCGTTTCCTGCGTCAGGTGCGCCCACGAGTGCAGGAACGGGGTAGTTTCCGCCTCGTCCTCGCACCTCCGTATAGTTCAGCTCAGATGAACGAGGGTGCCAAATAGGAGGGCCGACGGGTGTTCCGTGACACAACGATGAGCCCGCGTGAGGTACAACTGACTCACCTGCGTGCGTTCGTCGCGGTTGCGGACTTGGGGAGCTACACCCGTGCAGCCGAGCGATTGGGTTACAGCGAGCCGGCCGTTCATCTTCAAGTCGCGGCCTTGCGGCGAACGGTAGGCGGCACGTTGTTCGAGAGGATCCGGGGGAGAATGCACCTCACCGCGCTTGGGCACGAAATTCTTCCCTTCGCTCAAGAGTCGCTTGCCGCGGTGGATGCTCTGCTTCGGGTGGCCGCAGAGAAGGGCGGCGGACGCGGACGGTTGGAGATCGGGGTTGGCCGAAGCACGGGATCCTACGTCCTCCCACCCGTCGTGGCTGAGTTCCAGCAACTGAATCCCGAGATTGAAGTCGTCTTGCACAGTCTCTCTGGCGCGGCCATCGTCGATGGGGTCCGAAACGGGACGCTTGACTTCGGACTCGCGGGGGGATACTTCTCACGGGTCTTACGACCGGCAGTTGGGAATCTGGCCATCGTGCCTTGGTGCCACTTTGAGCCGGTCTTGGTAGCGACGCCATCGGTCGTAGCTGGCTTGCAAGCACCCAAAGCAAGGGTATCGGTCCTGTTACCCTCCTTCTCGGAACACCAGATCGCCGAACTTCGT
>CAZKZR010000211.1:0-5847 GCA_964557245.1 uncultured Anaerolineaceae bacterium
TCGAGTTCGGCCGCGGTCTCGTGGATGTCGTGCACTTCGAGGGTGATGTGATGCAGCCCGCCGCCGCCGTTCTGGTCCAAGTATTTCTGGACGAAGCTGTCGGGGCGGTTGGGGCAGATGACTTCGAATTCGATGCCGCTGTTGCGCACCTGGGAGACGGAGCCATCGAAATCGGAAGCGCTGTTGCCGCCGAAGCTGTGGAGGAGCTTGAAGCCGAGGAGCTTTTCGAGCTTTTCTGCCTGGGGCTTCCAGGCGGGCGCAGCCATGCTGATGTGATCGACGCGCTTCACATTAAGCAAATCAAGGGTCTCCGGGGGAAGGTGTCCGGTATGGTACGGTTCGGTCTGTGACGCCCGCAATGCCGCGTGAGCTTCGCGCAACGCTCCTGGTGAATCCGGCTGCCCGGGGGGTTCCGCGAGACTTCAACGCGGCCTCGGTATTGGCGTATCTCGGTCGGCGAGGGGTCAGCACGACGCTGGTCGTGCCGGGTTCGGCCGCTGAAGCGACAGAAGCGGCGCGCCGTTCCGCGGAAGCCGGCGACGACCTGCTGTTCGTCCTCGGCGGCGACGGTTCGGTGCGGGATGCGGCCCTGGGTCTTGCGGGATCGGAAACGGCCCTGGCAGCAGTGCCGGCCGGAACTGTGAACATCTGGGCCAAGGAAGCCGGGATCCCGAGCGGCATCCGGCGAGCGCTGCACGCGCACGTGTTCGGCCAATCGATCCACATGGACCTGGGACGCGCGGGCGAACACTGCTTCCTGCTGATGGCGGGAGTGGGCTGGGATGCGCAGGTAGCGAGCAAGGTTTCGCCGCGGCTGAAACGGGTTTCCGGAGACCTGGCGTACATGGCGCAAGCCGCGATCATGGCGCCGCGACTGCGGCCGGTCGCCACGCGGTGGACCACTCCGGGTGGAGAGCACGAGGCTGACCTTGCCTGGATGGTCCTCTCGAATTCGAGGCTCTATGGGGGGAAGGTGCGGCTGACGCCGGAGGCCGCCGTCGATGACGGGGAACTCGACGTGATCGCGTTCTGCCCTGAGAAACTGCGCGATACCTTGCGGTTGGCGGCGAAGGTGGTGCGTGGTTCGCGCCGCGATCGGCGCATGATCCGGTTGCGAGAGGCCTCGGTGACCATCGAGACGCCGGGGCTTGCCGTGCAACTCGACGGAGACCACGTGGGAGAGACGCCGATGCGGTTCTCGATCGACTCGCGCGGCTTGCTTGTCAGTGTGCCGGCCGGGCCGTTGGCGCCAATCTTCCAGGGGGCACACACGAACCGCCGGAAGCCGGAGTGAGCCGCTTCGCGTAGGATGCCGGGACGTGGGAGAGATAGCCGCGCTGGTCTCCGCGATGGTCTGGGCCGGCACGAGCGTCGCGCTCACCTCGCTTTCGAACAGGACGGCTCCAGTTGTGTTGAGCGGACTGCGGTTGGCGTTCGGAAGCCTGATTGTGCTGGTCGTGCTCGGTTTCAGCGGCCAGGCCGCCGACCTGGAGACTGCGTCCAGGGCGACGCTGGCGGGCGTGATCATCAGCGGGTTCATTGGCTACGGGTTGGGCGACACGATCTATATCGCGGCGCTGAAGCGGCTTGGGATGTCGCGCACGTTCCCGGTGACGATGGCGCTGTACATCGGCGGCACGGTGATCGGCGGGGTGGTACTGCTGAACGAGTCGTTCACATGGGGTTTGCCGCTGGGAGCGGCTCTCATCGGGGCCGGCATCTATCTGATCGTGATCCCGGCGGCGGGGAGGGTTCAGCCGCTCCCGCCAGTCCCCGCGGAGCCTGCGGCATCGACCCTGGCGGAAACGCCGGCCCGGGCGGCGACGGTGTTCGCGGCACCCGGAGTGTACGGCTACGGCCTTTTGATCGCGGTGGGGGTATTCTGGACCATCGCCACGCTCTGGCTGGCGAACGCCAAGGGCGACCTTGGCCCAGTGGCGGCCGGAGCTATCAGGACGCCGTCAGGGGCCGTGGCGCTGGTGGGTTTCGCGCTGGCGACGCAGCCGAGGGACCTGGCCGCGCCCTTTCGAAATCGAAACCACACGCTTGCCATCTTGGGGGCAGGAGTGATCGGTACAGGGTTGGGAAGCTTGAGTTACGTTTACGCAGTTGTTGAAGCCGGCGCGGCCCGGACGGCCGTGCTTTCGGCTACCTCGCCGCTGATGGCTTTGCCGCTTTCGATTTTCTTCCTGGGCGAACGGCTGACGCGGCGCATTGGTGTTGGCACCGCTCTTTGCGTGGCCGGGATCCTGCTGGTGGTCGCGTGAAGGCGGGACTGGCGGTTGTCGCCCTGTTCGTGGTCTTCCTCGCGGGGATCGTCTTCGAGGGGCGAAACGACGACAACTCTGCAACGCCAACACCCACCGCGACGTCCACCGTTTCAGTGGGCGCGAACCAGGTGCTGGTCGAGCAGAATGGGGTGCAGGCGCTGGTGAACGTGGAGTTCGCGGCGACGTTCGCTCAACGCCAAACGGGCCTGATGAACCGGCAGTCAATGGCGGAAGACGCGGGCATGCTGTTCTTGTTCAAGCAGGACAGCCCGTTCGGCTTCTGGATGAAGAACACGTACATCCCGCTCGATATCGCGTACATCTCGGCCGATGGCGAGGTGATGCAGATCTTCGCGGCGCAACCGCTGGACGAGAAAGTCCTACTGCCGGCGAAACCGTACCGGTACGTGCTCGAGGTGAACCAGGGATGGTTCCAGCGCCATTCGCTGGGCGTGGGAGCGCATGTGACGTTGCCGGACAACCTGCCGCCGGCCGATTGACCGGCGGCAGATGATGCCCGAAGTGCTTATGCGCGGTTGGCGCGAACCTCGCCCGCCAGGAGTGAACCCCAGCCAACCAGTAGGGCCGTCATCAGCAATGCGGAAACGATGCAGTAGATGCACCAGGCATCGATGACGAAGGCCTCCAGGTAGGTGAGGAACAGGGAGAAGAGGAACCCGAAGGCGGCGCCGAAGGCCCCGACCAATACGGCGTAAGGCCGCCAACCGCGGAAGTTGGCGAGCCACGTGATTCCTGCGAGAGCCAGTACCACGTAGAGCCCCAGGCCCGGGATGGACACCGGGACGCCGAGGAACTTGCCGTACTTGCTCTGCTGCACTGTTGAGCAGCCATGCACGATGGTGCAGACGCCGCTTTCACCGCGAGCGTTCTCCCAGGCGAGGTATCCGGCGATACCAACGCCGGCGAGGGCGACGGCAACGAGGATGCCCACCAGGAAAGTCCGCCAGTTCGGACGGCCGAGCGGCGCCCTCTCCGGGATGATGGTCTTAGCCGCGGCGGACATCCGACGTCACTTTCCCATATCCATTCCGGTTGCCGCCTCGCCCGGCCGCACAGGAGCGGTGAGCTTGACGGTGCCGGCGTTCTTGAAGGTCAGCTCCAACTCCACTTTGTCGCCCTCCTTCAGAGGTGCCTTCAGGTTCATGAGCATGATGTGGTAGCCGCCGGGCTTCAGCGTCAGTTCGCCGTTGGCCGGCACGGGGAAACCTCCGGCCTTTTCCTGCATCTTGGAGGTCGAACCTTCGGTGATCACCTCATGCAACTGGACCATGGTGGTGATATTGGCTTTCGCACTCACCAGGGTGTCTTCGAGGCCCGTGTTCTTGACCGTGATGTAGGCGGCGGTCACGTCATTGGTGGTGGTGCGGACCCACGGATCCATGATGCTGAGCTTGCCCACGGTGGCAGCAGGCGTGGTGCTGGCGGCGTCATCGCCACCGTCGTCATCGTCATCACCGCAGGCGGCGACGACGGCCATGCCAGCGAGAATCAGTCCGAGTGCTCCGAGGATAGCGAGACGTCGCATCCAGTTCGGTTTCACGAGGGTTGGAATCCTTTCTTCACGAGGAGCGGCAGATCATTCAGCCACTCCGGGATGCCCATACCGGCTGGGTAGACGGTGTACGCGACCTGGTCCTTCGTGAATGCGATCACGTAGGCGGCATGGTTCACCGTGTAATTGCCGTTGCCGAGGTCCGTCCGGGTGGCAACGTTCACGCCGAGGGTTTCCTGGAAAGCGTCCGTCTGTTCACGCGTGCCGGTGAGGCCAATGAAATTCGGATCGAACGTTTTCAGGTAGGACTTCAGCGCTTCGGGGGTATCGCGTTCGGGATCAGCGGTCACGAAGACCACTTTGACCTTGCTCGATACGTCCTTCGGCAACTGCTTCAGTGCTTCGCTCATGTTGTAGAGATGCGTCGGGCAAATGTCCGGGCAGTGGGTATAGCCCACGTACAACAGGGTGACGTAGCCGTCGGTCTGGGCCTGGAGATCGAACGGTTTCCCGTCCTGGTCGGTCAGGGTGACGTCCGGCATTTCGACAGGGCGCGAGGTGACCGCGCCCAGGTATTCGGCTTTCGCGTCACTGTCATCACCGCCGAAGACTGCCATGCCGATGGCAATGGCGCCGGCAACGATGGCGACAGCAACCAGGCCCAGGAGGGCCAGCGGCACAAAGCCGCGAACGGTGAATCGCATGGTTCAACTCCCGGCGGGCACGCCGTTGTGGGGACGGCCGGCCTCACCCGCTACAACGCAGGCTAATCGTGTCCGCCGCCGCCCGCCGTGACACCCGCTTCTTCGTAAAGGTGTTCCCACACCTCATGCGAGAAGTCGTGTTCGCCGTCGTGAGCTTTCTTTGAGGCTTCGCCCGCTTTGGCCATATCCGGCGTTGAAGCGCCGGTGGCGGCGGCGGCTTCACCGAAGATCGCGGCGAGGGCTTTCGCCTTGGTCTCGAGGTCCTTCGTCGGCCACTCGGTCAGGAGGGCGACCGATTGAAGCTGCTGGAAGGTGGTCGAAGCGTTGGAAGGGATGGTCTTGTTGGTGCTGATCTGGGTGTCCAGGTCGTGCAAGCCGGCCTTGTCCATGATGTTGATGGCGTTGATTACTTCGGCATTCCCGCCGCCCGAATCGTCATCTCCTCCGCAGGCGGCTCCGGCCAGCGCGGCCAGGACCAGGAGGGATGCGAAAAGGGCGAGTAGCGGCATCCGCCGTGAGATGTGCTTCATTACGTATGGGCTCCATTAGAACGTGTGGCGCGGAACGGCCGCGCGGACCTGGCCCGTTCGGCGGGCATTCTCAGGCGAGGGCGAAGCGCGGCGGCTGCAGTTCAGGGACCAGGGCGTTTGCGGTGCCCGGCCGCCACCACTGAAGGGCGAGGGCGAGCAGGAGGTGGCCGGCGGCTACAAACGCCAGCCACTCGTTCATCAATGCGAACCCGACGCCTGCCAGTGTCGGGACATCGGAGCAGGACGCGGAGTCCCCGTGGCAGTGCTGAGCGTGGTCATGTCCATCGTCTTCGGCGTGGCTGTGGTGACCGGCGAGGGGGACGGAAAGGTATTCGTTCGTGCCCGGGATTGGGACGGCAGCGGGCCAGTGCCCCATGAAGGTCAGCATTGGGACGAGCGAAAGCGCCATCCAGATTGAGATCCGGCGCCTGCTGCGATACGAGGTCAGTGTGCGGCCCACCTTGAGGCAAGGGTATCAGGAAGGGGAACTGCCGCCAGTACCGAAGGCCCAGAATCGCCGTCCGAATGGCCGCGATTCTGGCAGTTCGCGTAAAGCGGAGAGTACACTCGCGCCTCCACGGAGGATTCGCCCATGCGCAAGCTGAAAAACCGCGTCTGCATCCTGACTGGCGCTTCGCGGGGGCTGGGACCGTTTATGGCTCGTGCCCTGGCCGCTGAAGGCGTGCATTTCGTGTTGGGCGCGCGCTCGGCGCCAGAGCTGGAAGCGACCGCCGAGGAATTGCGAGGGATCGGCCGGATGGCTATCGCTGTGACTTGCGATGTCGTTTCGGCGGACGACCGGAAGCGGCTGGTGGAACGGGCCCTCGCCG
>CAZKZR010000212.1:0-5840 GCA_964557245.1 uncultured Anaerolineaceae bacterium
GCCTGGCTATTTCGGTGACCGGGCGGTCTTCGATGAAGCGCAGGCGCAGCACCTGCTGCAAATCAGCGGGCAGGAGCGCGAGCGCGTCCCAGGAGGTCTGCCCGCGAAGCGCCCAACCCGAGTCGGTCTGACGCCGTCGGGGCGCTGGCTGCGGTCGATTCTGATTCATCACGTAATGCGACACCTCGCGGATAGGGACGGCACGACCCTTCGATCGTTACGCCGGTGAGATCGTTCTGTTAGACGAAAGGCCAGCACGTAAACGCATTTGGAATGGCCGCCGTGGATCAGACGGCTTTCGTACGCCACCGAACGTTCGTCGCCAGGGCCGGGGCGCTTAACGGAGCGGAGTGGCAGACTGCCGCCGGTGGCAGAGTCAGAACACTCCGGCTGCGTGGTATGGGACGCGGCGAAGGGCCGCTTCACTCATGACAGCAGCCGCTGCCGCGCGGTAGAAACGCGGCCGGAAACCGAGCCCGGGCTCACATCCAGGGACTGGAAGTCGCGGCTGCGCTCCAACTGGAAACCCGGTCGCCGCTAGACCAACTGACCGAATGGTCAGGATCGCAATTGAAGGCCCGGACCATTGCAACCGTTTCGAAATTCAGCGGTGGCAATGGCAACCCCCACGTGATGGCGCAGCACGTAGGTTGGGATCAATGCGACAAGCTGCCCGCCGCGCCCCTGCCGGAAGTGCCGGCGTGTCAGCACTTCGTCGAGCGATATCGGAAGCGTGGGGTATCCCGCTCCTGGCACTGGGCGCCTGTCTCCTGGGGCTGGCCGTCCGTCTGCCATTCCTGGGCGTGGAGTCCGGTGATTACCGCAACTACGTAGAGCCATGGTTTCGCACGCTGCAGGCCGAGGGCCACACGGCACTTGGCACGCAGTTTAGCGACTACTCTCCGGCGTACCTGCACCTGCTCTGGGCGGCGACCTATCTGCCCTTGCCGGCATTGGCGGCGGTCAAGGCGGTCTCGCTCTGTTTTGATGTGCTCCTGGCGGTGGCAGCAGCCTACGCGTGCCGGACGGCGGGAAGCTCGCCCCGAACTGCCGGATGGGTCTTCGCCGCCGTCATTCTCGCGCCGACAGTCGTGCTCAACTCGGCTGCGTGGGGGCAGTGCGACGCCATCTACACGTCGTTCGCGGTTCTCGCGATTGGCTTCGTCGTCGCCGGGCGGCCGGGGCTGGCGATGCTTGCATTCGGCGCGGCATTCGCGTTCAAGGCACAGGCCGCGTTTCTGCTCCCGCTCCTCGTGGTTGCAAGCTTTCGCGGCGTACTCCCCTGGCGGAATTGGCTTCTGGCGCCGCTACCGTTCTGCGCGTTCGCCGTCATCCCCATCCTGGCGGGCTACCCACCGCGGGACCTGGCGCTGGTGTATCTCTCGCAATCCGAGAAGTATCAGCAGCTCACACTGAACGCGCCCACGCTGTTTGCGTTCGTGAATGCGCGGGAGAGCATCGGGCAGCCCGCGATGTATGCCGGCGGCGCGGCGATCCTCGGCCTGACATTCGCGGCAGCACGCTGGGCGCGCCTTTCGGAGCGCCGCGATTGGCTGACACTGGCGGCTTTGTTCGCCGTCTTCGTGCCTTTCGTCCTGCCGAGGATGCACGAGCGGTACTTCTTCGCAGCCGACGTGCTCGCGATTACCTGTTTTGCGCTCGGCTCCGTCCGCTGGTGGGTGCCTGCGGCGATCATCACCGCGTCCCTGTGCAGTTACCTCCCCTTCTTGTTTGGATTCGAGATTCTGCCGCTCTGGGCCTGCGCCACCCTGATGGCGATCGCGCTGACGAGCCTCACGGTCAGGACGTTTCCCCAGGTGGAGCGCGCGCGAGCATGGGCCACGGGCCTGGTGGCGCGGCACCGAGCGGCGGCCGTGCGGTTCGCCGCCGTCGGCGTGGCGTCGAGCATCGCGTTCCTGGTGCTCTACCTGGTCCTGCGCGTGAGCCTGGGTCCGGCGAGTGCGAACCTCGTAGCGCTGGGGCTCACTATGGGCTTCAACTTCCAGGCGAACCGTTCGTGGTCCTTCCGGGGAAGGACGCGGGCGCTGAAAGTCGAGGCACCGGCGTTCCTGGTGGTGTACGGGGCCGGGTTGCTCGCTTCGGCTATTGCCCTCGACGTTGCCTTGCGGGTTGCCGGACCAGTTTCGAGGCCGGTCGAAGTCCTGCTGGTGTTCGGCGCGAGCGGGGTCGCGACAATCACGCGCTTCTGGCTGCTGACGCTCGTCGTCTACCGGCGACCGCTCAACTCTGCCGCCCCGAGGCTTCGCGCGGGCGCCGACTTGGATTAGCGCCTGCCCTATTTAGCCTGATTTAACCTCGCGGGAGTCCAAGCCCGCGGGTGGCGATGATGCCGCGCTGGACCTCGCTCGTGCCGCCCGCGATGGTGGTTGGGATGCTTCCGCTGTAGTTGCGGGCGATTCTTCCACCATCGATTTCTTTGCCGCCGGAACCAGCGAGCAAGCAGCCGGCCAAACCGAGCATAGCGACGGAGGAGGTCGCGACGCGGCGCCCGAGTTCGCTGGAGAACAGCTTCACCATCGAAGCTTCGTAGTTGGGGACGCCGCCGCGGTTCTGCTGGTCAGCGACGTGGTAGGCCATCTGGCGCGCGACGGAGGTGCCGATGAAGAGGTCGGCGAGCGTCTGCTGGTTTCCCTTGAGGCGGCCGGCGTTTCTCAGCTGCTGGATGAGATCGAGCAGGGAGAGCTGGACACCGACCGCGCCCGCGATGCCGCTTCGCTCAAAATCGAGGGTGGTCATGGCCACGTACCAGCCGCGATTGTCCTCACCGATGCGGTAGGAGGCCGGAACCCGGACGTCATCGAAGAAGGTCTCACAGAGTTCTTCGCCGCCTGCCATATCGGGAATCTTCCGGACGGTGAGGCCGGGCACGTCGATGGGCGTCACGAAGTACGAGATGCCGCGGTGCTTTGGCGCTTCGGGGTCGGTCCGGGCAAGGAGGAACATCCAGTTGCAAGAGGTCGCGTTGCTGGTCCAGATCTTCTGACCGTTCAGGACATAATCATCACCCTGGCGGACGGCGCGGAGTTGGACGGCGGCCAGGTCACTGCCGGCACCGGGTTCGGAGAAGCCCTGGGCGTAGATGTGGTCGCCGCGAAGGATGGGCGGCAATAGCTCGGACTTCTGCTGGTCGCTGCCGTGCAGGATGACGGTGGGGCCAACCATCTCGACTCCGCGTCCACCGGGATGCGGTACGCGGGCAAGGGCCAGCTCTTCTTTCATCACGAACTGCTGCATGACCGAGAGGCCGGCGCCGCCGTACTCCTTCGGCCAGTGGGCCGCGAGCAACCCGCGCTCGGCGACCTTCTTGCGCCAGCCTTGATAGGTCGCATCGCCGAGGCCGTACGAGTCCCGGGCGGGTCGGTGGTGTACCCGGTACTCTTCTGGGGCCTCCGATTGGACGAACGCGCGCACTTCCTCGCGCCAGGCGGCCTCGCCGCTTGAATCTCGAAAGTCCATGGGGGTAATCCTCGGCGTGGTGGCAGGAGTGGCTGGGACGCCGCACAACGGCGGCGAAGGTCTGTCCGGTTACTCTAGCGGCGCAACGGCTTCCGATCCCCTAGCGCTTGAACCTCGACGATGGAACCCGCGGAGCAGATGGGACCCGCTCGCGGTCTAACGCAGTCTCCAGATTACGGCCCCCGCTGTGCTACGCTGGGTGCCTGCCTTATGTACCGGCCTCTTGACCATCCGCTGATTCGCCGCCTGCGGGAACAGGTGCTGTACTCCGCCGGACCCATCGGTTCGACGCTGCTTTCGTTCAACCTGGGACCCGAGGTCTATGTCGCAGCCGACGGCGAAACGCACGACGGCTGCCCCGAGTGGCTCAACATCTCGAACCCGGCTGTCCTCGAGAAGATCTACACCTCCTTCTACGAAGTGGGCGTCGATGCCGTCGACTCGTGCTCGTTCGGCGCGAACCGCGTCGTGCTGGCCGAGTTCGACCTCGCGGATCGCACCCGTGAGTTGAATCGCATCGCCGCCGAAGTCATCGGACGCGTGCGTGACCGGTTCAGCACGCCCGAGCACCCGCGCTACGCCTTCGGGACGATGGGGCCTGGTACGAAGTTGCCGAGCCTGGGCCACATCACCTGGGACGAACTGGTTGAAGGCGCCCGCGAGCAGGCGATCGGTCTCATCGAGGGCGGCATTGACGTCCTCAAGGTGGAGACGTGCCAGGACCTGCTCCAGGTCAAGGCCTACCTGACCGGTTGCGAGCAGGCGTTCGATGCGACGGGGAAGCGCATCCCGGTGATCGCCAGTGTCACGATCGAGACGACCGGGACGATGCTGCTCGGTTCGGACATCGCCTGCGCCCTGACGACGCTCGAGCCGCTCGACATCGTGGACATCATCGGGATCAACTGCGCCACGGGCCCTGAACAGATGGTGGAGCATGTGCGCTATCTCGCCGAGCACTCGCGCAGACCGGTGTTCATCGGCCCCAACGCCGGCCTCCCTGAGGTGGTGGATGGGCAGGCCTGCTACACCCTCACCCCGGAACAGTTCGCAAAGTATCAGCACACGTTCGTCAACGAGTTCGGGACAAACATCGTGGCGGGTTGTTGCGGGACCACGCCTGCGATGTTCGCGGCCGCAATCCAAAGCGTCGGCCGAAGAGCGCCGGAAGCGAGGTTCGCCCGGGCTGCGTTCCTGCACGACGGCGTGAGCCCGTATGAGGCGAACGTCTCTTCCATCTATACCAGCGTGCCTATCGAACAAGACATCTCGTTCCTGGTGATTGGTGAGCGCACAAACGCGACCGGTTCGCGCGCATTCCGCGATCTGCTGCTGGCCGAAGACATGGACGGGATCGTGGCCCTGGCCCGCGAACAGGCCGCCGAAGGCGCCCACGTCATCGATGTGATGGTGGACTATGTGGGGCGGGACGGCGTGACAGACATGGACCGCGTGGCTACCGCCCTGCGCACGCAGTCGACGCTGCCGCTGGTGTTCGACAGCACTGAGCCGCCGGTCATAGAGACGGCGCTCAAGCTGTACGGCGGCAAGGCGATCGTGAATTCCATCAACCTGGAAGACGGTGAGCGAAAGATCCGTCGCGTGCTGCCGTTGATCAAGCGCCACGGAGCCGCGGCAATCGCGTTGACGATCGACGAGGAAGGCCAGGCCCGAACCACCGAGTGGAAGTTGCGGGTTGCACGGCGCATTTACGACCTCGCGGTGAACGAGTACGGGATGGAACCGGGCGACCTGCTGTTCGACTTCCTGACGTTCCCGCTCTCCGGCGGCCAAGAAGACCTCCGCAAAGACGCAGTGGAGACCTTCAACGCGATCAAGCAGATGAAGGAAGAGTTCCCGGGAATCCACACCACGCTGGGCGTTTCGAACTGCTCGTTCGGATTGAAGCCGGCCGCACGGCGGGTGCTGAACTCCGTTTTCTTGTTCGAGGCGATCGACCACGGACTTGATTCCGCCATCGTGAACGCGAAGCAGATCGTCCCGCTCAACCGCATCCCCGAGGAGCAGTTAAACACCGCCCGGGATCTGATCTATGACCGCCGGCGGGATGGTTACGACCCGCTGCACCATTTCATCGCGCTGTTCGAAGGCGTCACGGAGGCGAAGGACAAAACGGCCGAACGGGCGCTTCTGCCAGTTGAGCAGCGGCTCAAGCAGCGCATCATCGACGGAGACCGGCGGGGTCTCGACGACGACCTGGAAGAGGCGATGGGCCACTTCGACCCGCTGACGATCATCAACGAGCACCTGCTGGATGGCATGCGCGTGGTGGGCGAACTGTTCGGCTCGGGCAAGATGCAGCTGCCCTTTGTCCTGCAGTCCGCCGAGACGATGAAACAGTC
>CAZKZR010000213.1:0-3767 GCA_964557245.1 uncultured Anaerolineaceae bacterium
CGGGAAGCCAGGCTGCCCGGGATTAGCGCCGCGATCACGACCGCCACCAACATGAGCGGGACGATTGCGACCAGCCAGGTCACCGGCGCGGGCTCCAGCAGTCCGGGCCCCCACCCGAGGTTGTTCCCTACCGAATCGGAGATCGCGCCGCTCACCCACAACCCGAGCGGAATGCCGACGAGTAGCGCCACCGACGTGAGCATTGCCGCTCCGGTCAGCACCGACCCGACGACCTGGCGAGGGGTGAAGCCCACAGCCTTGAGGATCCCGAGGTCCCGGCGGCGTTCGCGGATGCTGGTACTGATGGTGTTCACCAGGCTGACGAGGCCGACGAGCAGGAGCATGAGGCCCAGGCCCGCGAGCACCGTCCGGACGCCGTTTACGCCATCAGCGGCGTGGTCGAACACCTCTACCCGGGTGTTCGGGACCCGGTAGCGCTCGCCTGCTGCTTCGACATCGGCGCCTTTCTTGAGCGCGATGGCGAACCCGTCCACGGCCAGGTCCGGGTCGATCTGTTCGCGCGCCGTTTCCACGCTCGTCATCGCCCAGCGCCCGTCGTCTTCAGCGGCACGGTACGCCCCGACAATTTTGAGCGTGAGCGTTTTGCCCATGACCGGCAGTTCAACCGTGTCTCCGACATCGGCGCCCATAAGGTCCAGGAAGCCCTTGCCCACGATGGCCTCGCCGGGCGCGGCGAACATGCGCCCCTTCCAGATGACCCAGTCTACCTTCTCAGCCCCCGGCCCGAGGGCGGCGAGCGTGACCTCGTCTGTCTTGCCGTCTGGCGTGACGGAAAGCGTTCCTCGCTGGAAATACGCGCGGACATCGGGATCCTGCTGGATGGCGCTCTCGATGGCGGCGGGATTGTCGCCTTCGACCGCGAGTTCGAACGGTTCGCCGATCAGCGCGGGATTGCTCACCAGCTGTTCGATCGTCCACTCGGTGGTGGCCACGAACGTGACCGTGACGACCGAGAGCGTGAGGGCGGCGATGGTGAGCCACGTCCGGACGGGGCGGTCGAAGGCGTCTTTCGCGCCGACCACCATCCACGGAGGGAGGCGCAGGTGTCCGAACAGACCCGCCAGCCACGAAGCGCGGTGTGAAACGCGGTTCGGACCGAGCGTGATTGCCTGCACCACCGGGAGCCGGCCCGCCCGCCACGCCGGGATCAGCGTTGCCACCGCTACCAGCGTGAGCACGCCGCCCGCGATCCCGACTGAAAGCATGGGCCGGAAGGTGGCCGTTGCCTGCGTTTCGAACTCCCGGCTCGCCGGTTCATCCAGGAGGGGCACAACGGCGGTGCCCAGGAAGATGCCGGCCGCGACCGCAATGGCCGCGAACCCCACCTGCTCGACGAGCATCCCGGCGACCACCTGCCGGGGCGTGAACCCGAGGGCCTTGAGCAGGCCGATATCCCGGTACCGGGCGAGAATCCGACCGCTGATGGCGTTGACGATGACGAACGCCGCGGAGACCAGCGCGAAGAGGCTGAAAATCCGGAGGAAGGTCATGATCACCTCGGTCGCCTCGTCGTTCTGGGCGCGCACACCGTTCCAGTCCTCCACCAGCATGAAGTCCCGGTTCTCCGGGCGAATGCCGAGCTCCTCGCGGAAGGCGCGCACCTGGCCGCGGCTTTCGAGTTGCACGCCGAGCGCGCTAAACGAGTCCCTCGTCCCGGGTATCGCGGCGACCGTCGCCGGCGTGGTCCAGGCGAGCACGGGCAGGGCGAACGGACTGTGTCCGGCAAACACGGCGATGCCGACCACGCGCAGCTCATGTTGATCGAGCCCGCGGACCGTGATGGTTTGACCGACCTTGAAGCCGTTGTCCGCCGCGAACTTCCGCGGAAGGACAACTTCGCCATCGGCCTGTAGCCAGCGTCCGCTGACCACGACAGGGCGGTCCATGGCAGGCACCGCGACACCAACGCCTTCGAGCCACATGGGCATGAGCCGGCCGGGGAATGACTGGATTCCAGGGACTTCCACGGCGCTCACCGGATAGGGGCCTGCGGTTTCGCGGACTTCGGGCCGCGCGGCTACTCCGCTCACCGCGGCATCGCTGCCGTAAAACCAGGCGTGAGCGCCGTTGGCTTCTCGGTAAAGCTCTTCCCACGCTGTCCCGCCGCGCGCCTGGACCGTGAGCGAGGTGGTGAGCGCAGCCGTGGCGAGGAGGAGCAGGAGGACGATGAACCCGCGTTGAATGCGATTGGATCGCAGGTCGGCGCGGAGTTTTCTGAGCAGGGCGCGCATCCTAGACCTCCACCCGAATGACGCGGCCAAGCGCATTTTCCGCGTCGCTGGTAGCGCCGAGGACCGTCTCGTTCGCCACCCGGCCATCGCTCATGGTGAGGATGCGGCCGCTGATGCTTGCGACGCGTGAGTCGTGGGTGACCATGGCGATGGTCTGGCCTTCGGCGTTCGCTTCCCGAAGGAGCGTGAGGACGTCGCGGGTGGTGGCCGTATCCAGGTTTCCGGTCGGTTCGTCCGCGAGCAGAACCGCCGGCCGGTTGACCAGCGCGCGCGCGAGTGCGACTCGTTGTTGCTGGCCGCCGGAAAGGCGCGATGGCGATTGTTTCGCTTTATCCGCGATACCCAGGCGTTCCAGCAGTTCGCGCGAACGCTTTCGCGCCTCGTTCGTCCCCAATCCGGCGACCAGCGCAGGGAGTTCCACGTTGTCGGCCACGGTCAGGTTCGAAATCAGGTTGAAGGACTGGAAGACCACCCCGATTCGCGTGCGCCTGAGCACCGCGAGCGCCGTCTCCGAAAGACGATCGATGCGAGTTCCGCCGAGCCAGACCTCCCCCTCGGTCGGCCGGTCCAGCCCCGCGAGGATGTGCAGGAGGGTGGACTTGCCGGAGCCGCTGGCTCCCATGATCGCGACCAGTTCGCCGGGAGCGATGTCCAGGTCCACGCCGCGCAACGCCGGCAGGGGTTCGGCGTCGCTCCGGAAGACGCGGGTGACGCCGCGCACCGAGAGGATTGGGTCAGTCATGGAATGTTCTCCTTGGAAAGGTGCCGCTCGTACAGTTCGAGCCACTTGAGGTCCGCCTGGAGGTGGAGGATTGCCCCCTCCAGCAAAAGCGTCCCGGGTTCAGCGGGGTCTCCCGCCAGGGCGCGGGCGTTCACATCGCGCAGCAGCTGGAGCCAGCTCGCCCGCTGGCGTTCCACCATCAGGCGGCGGTCAACCTGCCCGGCAAGGCCTGGCAGGCTCGCCAGCAGCAGCTTCATGAACACGTCGTCCGTGAGCCGCGGGGCTTCGGCGGGGGCGCTCAGCCACTGGCGCAGCTCGTCACGGCCCGCCTCGGTGACGTGGTACACGCGCTTCTCCGGCCGGTGGCCCTGTGCCACTGCCTCGCTCGAAACCAGTTCGTCTCGTTCAAGCCGGCCGAGCGTGGCGTAGACCTGCCCGATGTTGACCACGGGCCAGGCAGCCCCGAACTGGCTTTCCAGGCGGCCCTTGAGGTCATACCCGTGGCCGGGCTGGTCCGCGAGGAGGGCGAGAATCGCGTTCTTCATGAATACATACTCAGTATACATACGCCGTAGGTATGTGTCTCGTAAAAGGGCGTCCGTCCGCTGGCGTACACATGCCGGCTGCCGCACTCAGCCTTTCGGCGGATTGCGAGGCGCTACGTGAACTGACGTACGGTCGGTGGTTGCGGCGAACGAGAACCTCGATTCGCGGCAACCAAGCCGGCAACAATTCACAGGGAGCAGCACCACTTACATGGCAGTCGTTACAGCCAATCCTTCACTCACGCGGAC
>CAZKZR010000213.1:3867-5830 GCA_964557245.1 uncultured Anaerolineaceae bacterium
CGGTTCCTGCGCTCGCGCATGCCCGATAGCCTGATCCCGGACGTCGCCTACGGCGCGCTCCTGGCGACCAGCGGAGCGCTCATCATTGCATCTGTCTTCCGGGCGATGCTCTTCGACAGCATCGACTACTACGACAACAGCGTTCACGCGGCCTTCTACGCCCTTAGCTGGGACGTGGCACTGGCGGGCTGGACGCTCGGCTTCCTTGCGGCCGCGGCGAGCGCCGTGGCGGGCTTCCGCGGCGCTCTGCCGAAGTGGTTCGCCTGGGTGAGCACCGTCCTGGCCGGGCTTGGCATCCTGCTGGCGCTGGCCGGCGTAGCGTTCCCGGCCCACATGCCGGTCTTCATCTGGCTGATCTGCGCCAGCATCGTGTGCCTGCGGGGCTCATCCGAAGTCACTGCCTGAACGCATAGGTTCAGCAAATTCACCGGTGGAGGCAGGAGTAATCCTGCCTCCACCGCGTTATCGACGCCGGTTACTTCAGCTGGCCGTCGAGCATCTTCCGCCAATCGGCGACCGATTCGGGGGTGGCAGTCACCTTGCCGTTGATCAGGAATGACGGTGTGCCGGGAAGGGCGAGTTCGTTGGCCGTCTTGAGATCAGCCTGGACGGCGGCGACCGCCGCATCGCTGGTCACGCAGGTGCTGAAGGCCGCGGAATCGAGGCCGGCGTCCGCGGCCATCGCCAAGAGTCCCTCGACGGCGAAGACCTGCGTGAGGGCGGGGCCCTTCTTCTCGTTCGCTTCGGCCTGGGCGACGAAGAGCATGCGGTGCATGGGCCAGAATTTGTCCTGCTCGCCGGCACAATAGGCGGCGATCGCCGCGTTGGCCGTTAACTGGCGCAACGGAAAGAAGCGGTAGACCAGCGCGATCTTCCCGGTCGCCACGTAATCCGTCATGAGCATCGGTTCGACGAGGGCGGTGAACTCGAGGCAGTGCGGGCAGCCGAAATCCTCGTACATCTCGAGGGTCAGCTTTGCATCGGCCTTGCCGATTCGCAGGCCGTCCGCCAGGTCTTCCGGGACTTTCGCATTGTTGATGCGCTTGCCGTAGTCCGTTTGCGGCGCACCGGAACCCGTGGCAGAGGCGGTGGTGGGGCTGGCCGCTGGCTGGGTTGCCTCCGGGGCGTCGTCGTCATCGCCGCCGCAGGCTGCGAACGCCGCAGCGAAAAGCGCGCAGAGGGCCGCAGCCACGGCCAGCCGGACGGCCTTATTCATCCAGGAATCCGTTGATGTGGCTCATGAAGACCTCGAATTGATCGTGATGCACCCAGTGGCCGGCGTTGGGTACTTCGACCGAGCGGACATCATGGAAGGCGCTGAGGTCCACGGTGCCCTTGCGGCCACCCCAGCTTTCGCGCCCCCAGATGACCAGCATCGGGCAGCGAATCTGGTTCCACAGGTCGCGTGCGTCTTCCATGTTGAACTCATAAGGCGAACCGGCGCGCGTGTAGTTGTCGAACTTCCACGTGTATCCGCCGTCCACCGTTCTTACGCCAGTCTCGGTCAGGTGCCGGGCAAGTTCAGGGGTCAGGTGGCGGTTGGCCTCCATCATCCGGCGCGTCGCTTCGTCGATGGTCGGGTAGATGTGGGGCGTCCGCCCTTCGAGGGCGTGCATGCTCTGTACCCAATCGCGCATGCGGACGTGTGCGGGCCGGCGTTCGCGGGCCCAGCCGAGGCCGCCCAGACCTTCGATGGTGACCAGCTTCTTCACCTTCTCCGGGAAGGTGCCGGCGTACTGCAAGGTGACTCCGCCGCCGAGCGAATGGCCGATGATCGTATACGGACCGCGGCCGACGGCTTCGCCGAAGGCCTGGAGGTCCAGTGCGTAGTCGATGATCGAGTAGTTACCGCCCAGGGCCCAAGCCGAATCTCCGTGACCGCGAAGGTCCACGGCGTAAACGCAGTAGCGGTCCACCAGCCGGCTCGCCACGCGGTCCCAACTGCGAGCGTGGTCGCGGGTGC
>CAZKZR010000214.1:0-5830 GCA_964557245.1 uncultured Anaerolineaceae bacterium
GCTCTGGTTACCTGGGTAAAGCGAGACTCGGTTGCCGCTCGAGCCGGCATCAAGTGGGCTGACGTCATTGTGGAGTTCGGGGGCGAGCCGGTCATGGGGGCTGACGACCTCAGAGCCAAAGTGGCGGCGACGCCGCCCGGTTCAGACGTGTCGGTGAAGGTGGTTCGAGGGCGGAAGCCAATTCTGCTCGTTGGCCGCTTTTGACTCGTAGCGGCGGTTGGGGTCGTCCGCTTTCGGCCCGTGTAGCTCAGGTTCAATGGTGTCTCCGGCTCCAAGGTGACACCAAGGTTGTCGAAGGTCGCGAGACGACCTTGACTTGGGCGCGACGGGGTCGTCAGAACTCCATCGGGAAACAGGGGCGTCCGGCGGAAAAGATGACACTTGATATCCGCGGCAGCCTAAAGAACACGAAGATCAGCAATAACCCCTATGTCGTCTTCGAGGAGCTGATCTCGAACTCGATCGACTCCTTCCTGATCCGCCAGCACCAGCAACCGTCGGACATCGCCCTAGAGGTGACCGTCGATGTGCGCCTGATCGCGTCCGACCTCCTCGGCGAAGAGTTGGATGTTGCCGTCGCCTGCATCGACAACGGGTGCGGGCTGGGCGAGGACCAGATCGACGCATTTCTAACGAAGGACACCTCCTACAAGGACGACCTCGCCATCTCCGGCATCGGCAAGTGCAAAGGTTCGGGCCGGATTCAGTTCTTCCACCACTTCGGCCGAGTGGGTCTCAAAAGCGCTTACCGTACGGCGGACGGTGTACTGACCCGGGAACTGCCCCCAACCGAAGGCCTCAAAAAGATCGGTCTCAACGATTTCTACGTTGCACCAGGCCGCGAGGAGGACATCGGCACCCAGATTAGTTTGGAGCATCTGCGGGACTGGCCGAGGAAAAACCTGTTCCGTGAGTCTTTGGTCGAGAGCTTCGATCCCGATAATCTGCGCCGCCACATGCTGATCGCCTTTCTGCAAAGGCTGGTAGGGCTTGGCGCGCGCCTCGGGGCGTTTTCGATCACGTTCAGGACGACCTACCCAGACGGAAGCCAGAAGACGAAGACGCTTGAGGCGGCCGATCTTCCCAAGATCACGCTCGAGCGCAATGTCGAGGTCGCCGAACGTGATATCCGGACTGGCGATCTCCTGGGCTCGAGCCAGACGTTCAAGCTGACCTACTACCGGCTCGATGCGCGCGAGTTCGACCTCCCGCGAAACGCCATCGCCCTGTGTGCGAAGTCATCGCCGGCAGAAGACATCACATCGCGGTATTTGCGGACCGGAACGGAACAGAACAACCCGGTATCCGGCAACTACCACCTCCTCCTGATCGAGGGCGATGTCCTCGACCGCCGCGTCAACGAGCAGCGCGACGGCTTCGAGGGAATTCCCGAGACCATTCCCTCTGAAGATCTCTTTGCCCAAGAGTCGGTGTCCTTCGCAGGCCTATACGAGGAAGTTGATCCGATCATCTACGAACTGGTGACGCCAGCGTCCTGGAAGAAGGAAGACGTCATCCACGACGTCGAGGAGGTGTTCGGCATCATCCCGGAGATGCTCGCGGACACCGAGACGCGGGTCAACCATGGGGACACGGCGCGGAGCGTCGCCGAACGGGTGCTGAAGAAGTATCAGGACCGAGTGATCGCGGAGACGGAGCAGATCTTCGACCTGAGGGAAGAGATCCTCAGCGTGGAGCCGCACACCGACGGATATCGCCAGAAGATCAACGAACTGTCTTGGCGCTATACTGCCTCGCTCAAGAACTTCGACATGGCGAGCCTGTCACAGCTGGTCGTGCGTCGCGCCGCCGTCGTCGAAATCCTGGAACTGGCCTGCGGAAAGCAGCTGACCGTTCAGGGCGCGATGGCCGAGGCCGGTCAGAAGGCCCAGAACGAACGCATCATCCACAGCATCTTCTTCCCGATGAAGAAGGACAGCACCGAGGTCACCGACCACGACATCTGGCTGCTGAGCGAGGAGTATCAGTACTACGACTACATCGCCTCGGATAAGCTCCTCTCCCAGATTCGCTGGACCGACGGCGAGGCTCTTTTCGAAAGCGACATCGATGCCGCGTGGGAAGCCGTCCTGCGCAAACGGGCTGACGACAACAAGGCCATGAGGCCGGATATCGCGATCTTCAACGAAGAGGGATCGGTGATTATTGTCGAGTTCAAGGCCCCGGGCGTCAGCATGGATGCACATATCGGCGACCTGTCTGAGTACGCGCATCTGCTGGCGGCGAAGTCGAACGGCCGGCTGAAGAAATTTTACGGATACCTGATCGGCGACACTCTCAATCCCTTGCGCATGCTTGGGTGGACACGGTTCGCCGCCGGCAAGGGCTTCTTCCAGTCGGTTCCGATCGATGATCCCGAGACCGGGCGTCGTCTCGGAGAGCTGTACGTCGAGACCCTCTTTTTCGAGGATCTGGTCGACCGTGCCCGGAAACGGATCGGCGTGTATAAGGATCGGCTGAAGCTAGAGCTCAAGCCGATCTGACACCCCAAAGATGACGCACGACCTGGCCGCGTCAATGTCCGCAATGGGTGGAAAGCGGACGTTGTGCACCACCGTAACTTCAACAAAGATCGCGGAATGGCTAAGCTGCTGTCCATCGTCGCCGATCGCTTTGCTTTGTCGGGCCGATCCTCCTTGGTTGTGGTTCCCGGCATCCATCGCAAAGGCGATTGGCGGGTGAAGATCGGCGACCCTCTGACGCTAAAACGCCCAGATGGAACTACCGAACAAACGGTAGTCGGGGGCATCGAGATGGGGTCGCCCCCTCATCCGGACTTTATACCGCTGCTGCTTGGCCCTGGCTTGAACAAGGAAGCCGTCCCGATTGGCACTGAAATCTGGATCGGCTGAACGTCCGCTATGGGTCGAAAGCAGACGTCTAAGATCGAGCATGGCCAGGGTCCGCTTGTTGGCCTCCACGGAACGTCCGCTCCTGGCGCAAAGCGGGGCCTCTCCGCATAAGTGAGGGTATGGGAAGCGAGTGGGCTCTGAACTCATGCGAATGGAACCGCCCTGGTTTTTGGGAGCCATCCGCCGGTTGCGCAGAGCGCACAGCCTGATGGCAGGTGCCAGCTGTCTCTATGCTGAGGCAGCCGAGCTTGTGAGAGTTCGCCCTGCGTCCTAAGCTTTGCTATAGCAATGCCCGTCGATTTGCCCGCCAATGTTCCGATAGACGTCGTGTTTGCGCGGACCGTTCAAGCCGCGCGTGAGGCAGACCTGCGCGACCCAACCGTGGTGATCATTCCAGATCAGAACAATTGGAATGATTACGGACGGCGGCTTTACGCCAGTCTCCGCATTTTCGTAGGGGGCGAGCTCTCCGCTGACGAGCACGTTCGCTTCTTGTTCGACGGGCAAGATGACACCGCAATCGAGATCAACCGACTTTGCGCACTCCATGGGGACATCGTCCCTATCGAGCGTTCCGAACGACTCGTATGTTCCCTGCTTCCGACGCCCCTTGCCTACCGCAGCTTCGTCAGCCGCCTCGGCTTTGACCTGGCCGTTTCCGCTCTCCGAAAAATGGGCGACGCGGTTGTCGTTCAACTTGAGGGGCGCGATGAACCGCGGCTTCGTCTGATTGATAGCGATGCGTTCTTCGTCAGCATGCTTCGCGCGGACGACGCCCACTCTGCTTTGCGACGCGGCGGCAGGTTCCTGCGCCGAAACTTCCCCGACGACGTTGAAGATGCCGCGCGCAGCTTCCTTCTCGTGGCGCAGCTGCCAACCGCCGACAACCGTTACGACGTAACGTTCAATTTCGAGCCAGATTTCCTAGGACGAAACCGCATCGCGGTCCTCATTGGACGAAACGGAGTCGGAAAGACCCAGCTGCTCCGACACCTGGTGCTGCGGCTCGCCCACGGCTTCGAACAGCCCGGCCTCTCGGGTGACGTAAGATTGCACCCTCCACCCGCGGTGCAACGGCTCTTGATGTTCTCGTCCGTGACCTCCGATCCGTACCCCCCCCTCATCCCAGCGTGGTTCGACGTGGACTACGAATATTTCTCGATGACGGCGGCCGCCCAGGTCGGGTCCGACAACCTTCTGCAAGCGCTCGTCTCTTGCTGGCGGGACGGTGGCGAGGGACTCGTCATCAATGGGGAGCGCATCCGCCGGCTTGGGCTTCTGGAGCGCATACTCAATCGCATAGGGCTTTGGCGAAACCTTTACCTGCCGCTCCGGCCGGCCCGGGAAGGAGACCTCCTGTGGCGGCTCGCTGTTGATGGGCATGATGGCCGGTACATTCGTCTGGGCCAAAACCTGAGTGAACGATTGGCGCTCGTGGCGATCCGCGAGATCGATTGGTCGAGAGGTCCCGCCATTTTTGGCGACGACGGGGCCCGGCATCTCAGCAGCGGCGAGACCGCCATGTTCCGCTTCGCGGCGCAGGCGGTGTCTGCGGTTGAGCAGGGAAGTCTGTTCCTGTTCGACGAACCCGAAACGCATCTACATCCGAACTTCGTCTCCGACTTCATGGAGATCCTTCAGGATATTCTTCAATCGACGAATTCGGCCGCGATCATCGCCACTCACTCCGCGTATGTAGTTCGCGAAGTGTCGCGCGAGCGCGTCAACGTCATTTCCTCTGTGGACAGGGAGGTGGCGGTGGGCTCGCCGCGTATGCAAACCTTCGGCGCGAGCATCGACACCATTTCGCAATTCGTTTTTAATGACACGAGCATGTCGCACCGCTTCCAGCAGGTGCTCGCGGACTGGGTAGTTGTTCAAGGCCGTGACCTAACGATCGAGCAGATCATCGAAGATCACGGCATGCAGCTTAACCCGGAATGCCTGTCCTATATCGCTGAAGTGAAGCGTCGGATTGCCGACAACGACGAGCTCTAGATGAAGCGCTTAGCGTTGCCTTGTACCGATGCCGTGGACGACCAGGTCCTCACGACGCTTTGCAAGAACCTACCGTGGACGCCGCACCAAGAGAACTGGCTTTCCGCCTACGCAAATTATCGGACGGCCGGTTCTAACCCCTGGGCGGTGATGCCGCAGGCCTTCAATCCCGATATCGCGGTCGAGCAGCGCCAGCTTTACGAGAACCGTAAAGGCAACGGCCCGATCCGTCGCATTCGGTACACGCCCGGTCTAATCTGCTGTCCGCTATGCGGATCGCCAACCACGAACTCCGTCGACCACCTCTTGCCTCGAGCCGACTATCCGGAATTCTCGATCATGCGGGCCAACCTTGTTCCGGCCTGCGTGCACTGCAATTCCGCCAGCAAAGGCAACAAACACCGGGGCGATGCCGACCCCGAGCGGTTCATTCATCCATACTTCGATCAGTTCGCCGACGATCCGCTCTGGTATGTGCGCGTCAACCCGAACTTCGACGCGCCGACATTCGACGCATGTCCGATGGGAAACCTGGTGGATCCAGCGCTCTCGATTGTCCGTTACCATTTGAAGCACGTCCTCGGAGACGTGTTCCGGACGTCCATGGCGACGTTTTGGTCAACCTACCCGAAGGAAGTAAAAATCGACGCGCAAGGCCAGCCAGTTACCATCGCGCTGACCGCCGCCATGATCGATCATCACCTGCTGGTAAGAACGGTAACACGCGGCCTCAACGGTTGGGAAACAGCTGCGCTACGGGGTTTTCGCGCGAATCCTGCCGCCATTGAAAGCATCAGCCAAAGGGCAGTGGATTACATCCTGGCTTAAGCATCCGGGCCGCGGCGGAACGCGGACTTGGCATAACCCTGAAGTACGGCAAGCGCTAGCAAAGTCTGCGACCCACTGTGCAGGAAATGAAATCCTCATTCCCCAACCTAAGTAGGCGCCGAGCTTTCCTC
>CAZKZR010000215.1:0-5800 GCA_964557245.1 uncultured Anaerolineaceae bacterium
GCGACCACGACGTCGTCATCCACGAAGGCAAATGGCACTGCAACTGCGATTTCTTCGTCGCTTGGGACACCTGCAGCCACACCATGGCCCTCGCTCGCGTACTCGAAGGTATGGTCCCCATGACCGCCGAACCGGAACTCGCCGCGGTCTAATTCCGGCAACCCTCGGCACATTCCTTAGGGAGGGGCGCTGCCCAATTCACGCGGCGTCCCTCCGGCTTTTCTTACGGGTTTCTCCCTGTTGTTCGGCTTACGAAGCCCGATATCGGGCTGTACGATGGCCGCATAAGGAGCGAGCCATGTTGCCACTTAGTTTCAGTTGGGGTGCCTTCTTCGTTTACGTGATCGCCCTCATCTTCGTTGTCCTTGGCGGATTCATCGGACTGATTCAGAGCCACCATCCCGCGTTCCTTGTGCCCATCCTCATCGGGTTGTTCTACTTCTACCTCTGCTGGGAAGCAGTAGTCGAAGACGAAGACGCCCCGCCCGCACCGCCGGCTTCCAAGAACCACGGCTAGCTCCCGAGACCACGTCCTAACCCACCCGCGAGTAAGGTAGCGCCATGCGGCTTCGAACGTTCCGTGCCGGGTCACTCGCGGGGATCCCCATCCTCATCAATCCGAGCTGGTTCCTGCTCTTCGGTCTCACAACCTGGCTGCTCGCTACCCAGTTCTATCCTGACGCTCTTGAATCCGCCGGACGCCCGACCCACTACGCCATGGCCGTCGCCAGCGTCGTGCTCTTCTTCGTCTCCATCATCCTCCACGAACTCGCCCACTCGCTGGTAGCGCGCGCCTACCGCATCCCCGTCCGCAGCATCACGCTCTTCGTCCTCGGGGGCGTCGCACAGATAACTCGGGAAGCCGCCAAACCGCTGCACGAACTGCTGATGGCCGCCGCCGGCCCGTTCACCAGCTTCGCCCTCGCGCTCGTGTTCGGTGGGATTTGGGCCGCCCTCGGCGCCCAGGACACCCGCCCGTTGGATTACGTCCTCGTCTGGCTCGCCCTGATGAACGTTATTCTCGGCGTATTCAATTTGCTCCCGGCTTTCCCGATGGACGGCGGGCGCGTGTTCCGTTCCCTTATCTGGATGGTCACCCGGAACTATGACCTGGCAACAGGGATCGCAGCCTGGACCGGGCGAGCCTTCGCCTTCGCCGGTATCACCCTTGGCCTCGCCGCCATCCTGGGCCGGAACGTCTACATCGCCGAAGACGCCATGAGCGGCGGCTGGCTCATCTTCCTCGGCCTCTTCCTCGAAAACGCTGCCCGCAAGAGCCTCCAGCAGAATCGCCTGGTCCGCGAGCTCCGTCTCTACAAAGCCGAAGACCTGATGCACCGGGATCCGCCCGTCGTCGACGGCGCCCAGACCGTAGGCGCGCTCGCCCGCGGAGTTCTCGAGCTAAATCCCCGGGTCTTCTACATGGTCCAGGAGAAAGGCTCGCTCGCCGGCATCCTCAGCGGCTACGAAATGCGCGAAGTACCCGAGGACCGCTGGGATTCCGTCACCGCCAGCCAGGCGATGATCCCCCGGGCAGCCCTGCGCGCCGCCACCCGCGAACGTCTCATCTCCGACGTCCTGCTGGAGATGGAGATCGAGGAGCTCCTCCACATGCCCGTCGTCGAAGATGGCCGCGTCGTGGGCATCGTCGCCCGGGACCGCATTGTCGGCTTGCTCCGCCAGGCTGGGCTCTTGCCTTCTCGCGCCTAGAGCCGCGGCCGCTCGCGCCATCCGCCTGCGTCAGTCCTCCTCGCGGCGGCTCGTCTTTGATTGATTCCCCTTCGCCCGCGACCATGCAGACGTGATTCGCCCGCGAACATCCGCCGCCGTCCTCGCCGGTAAATCGGCCGGCGTCGCTACCCGTTTGCTCCGTCGCGGCGGCGGGACTGCGCTGCCCGGCCTCGTCGCCGAGAAACTGGACCCGGCGCTCGTGGCGAACCTCGGACGATCGCTCGGCCGTGGCCGCATCATGGTCACCGGCACAAACGGCAAGACCACCACCAGCCGGATCATCGCCGCGGCATTCGAAGCGGCAGGCGTGCCATTCATCCACAATCGCGAAGGCAGCAACCTGATGCGGGGCATGGCCAGCACCCTCCTCGCAGCCGGCGGCCCCCTCGGCCGCATCCCCTCCGCTGCTTCCAAAGCGGGCCTGTTCGAAACTGACGAGGCCACGATGCCCGCGGCCGCCGCTGCCCTTCAGCCCCGCGTCATAGCGTTCACCAACCTCTTCCGTGACCAGCTCGACCGCTACGGCGAAGTCGATACCGTCGCCGGACTCTGGAAAAAGGCGCTCGCGGTCTCGCCCGAGGACGCCACACTGGTCCTCAACGCCGATGACCCATCCGTGGCCGAACTCGCCACAGACTGGCGCGGGGCCGTCCACTGGTTCGGCCTGGACGATCCCGCCTTCGCGACCGAAACGGCCGGGGCCTTCGACGCCCGCTGGTGCGCCTGCGGCGGAGACTACCGCTACGAGCGGCGCTACTTCGCCCATGTCGGCTGGTGGCGCTGCGGCCGCTGCGAACGCGCTCGTCCCCTTCCCGATACCTCGGGCAGCGACCTCAATCTCAATCTCGAACACGCCTCCTTGCACGTTTCCGGCCTGGGAGAAGTCCAACTCCCGCTCACCGGGCTCTACAACGTCTACAACGCGCTCGCCGCCATCGGCGCTTGCCGGGCATTCGGTCTCCCGGGGGAAGCGATCCATGCAGGCCTGGCCAACGTTCGCCCCGCATTCGGCCGCCAGGAAGTCGTCCAGCTCAATGGCCGCACCTTGCGCCTCTACCTGGCCAAGAACCCGGCCGGGGCGAACCAGGTACTCCTGCTTCTCCGCGAAATCGCCCGCCGCCAGGGTCCGCTGCGCTCCGCCCTCTTGCTGAACGATCGCTTCGCCGACGGCCAGGATGTGAGCTGGATCTGGGACGTGGACTACGAACTCCTCACCGGCGCCGTCACCTCATGGTGGGCGGGAGGCGACCGCGCGGAAGACCTCGCCGTCCGACTCAAGTATGCCGGATGGCCGGCGCCCTCCCTCGTGACTCACGACGCCGCCAACCTCCTGGACGCGATTCTCTCGACAACGCCCGCAGGTGAAGACGTGTTCGTCATCCCCACCTACACGGCGATGCTGGACCTCCGCCAGGAACTGCTGAACCGCGGCGCCGTCGCCGGAGCCATGGAATGAAGCCGGGCTCCGACCTCGAGCTTCTCGCGCGTCTTCGCATCGGCATGGATTACATGGATGCGAATTTCGCCAGCCCGCTCGTCGCCGCCGAGGTCGCCGCCCGCACCGGGTATTCCCGGTTCCACTTCCTGCGCTGTTTTCGCACCGCCTACGGCGAAACGCCGGGTCTCTACCTCAGCCGCCGCCGAATTGAGCGCGCGAAGCACCTCCTGCGGGATCCCTCGCTCTCCATCACCACAGTCGCGTTCGAAGTCGGCTTCACCAGCGTCGGCACCTTCTGCACCACGTTCAAACGCATGACCGGCATGACCGCTGGCGACTTTCGACGCCTCCCTGCCAACCTCGAACCGCAACCACCGGCGTGCTTCGTCCAGCGCTGGAGCCGGCCCTCCTGAAGATCAGCAATGTAGGAGAAGTCTCCGCTGCACCTCCTCGATAGGATTCCAAACCCAGGAGGCATCACATGATCACCGGCATCTCTAACATCAACCTGCTCGTCCAGGACCAGGAATCAGCGAAACGCTTCTACACCGAGGTCCTCGGCTTCGAAATCCGGCAGGATATGGAATCTGACGGCTTTCGCTGGCTCACCGTCGGACCGAAAGGCCAACCGGACGTCCAACTCATCCTTACCGAACCCAACCAGCCGATGTTCGACGCGGAAAGCGCTCAGCAGCTGCGCGCCTTGCTCGCCAAGGGTGCGCTCACAGGCGGCGTACTCGAAACCAGCGATTGCAGGGCCACCTTTGACGAACTGAAAGCCAAGGGCGTGACCTTCCTCCAGGAGCCAACGGACCGCCCATGGGCCGTGGAGGCCGTGTTCCGGGACGATTCCGGATCATGGTGGAGTCTCGCCGAGCGCAAACAGTTCGGCTAGCGGTGGTACATCACCGCGCCATCGCCACCGCGCCGGAACATGATCACCTCAGCCATAATGCTGATGGCGATCTCTTCCGGCGTCTCAGCTCCAATCCGTAGGCCGATCGGCGTGCGAACCTTCGCTAGCTCCGCCGGGTCGAACCCCTCGTCAGCGAGGTGCTGGAGCACCGCACCCGTGCGGCGCTTGGAGCCAATCATCCCGAGGTACGCCGCCCCGCGCCCGAGGCAGTGTCGCAGCGAAACCTCGTCCTGCTTGTGGCCACGCGTGACCAGCGTGATATACGTCGCCGAGTTGATCGGGTAGCGGTCCAACGCGGACTCGTAGTCCTCACAGAGAATCTCATCCGCCCATGGGATCTTCTCCGAATTCGCGAAGTCCTCGCGGTCGTCGAGCACGACGACGTGAAAGTCGATGAAGTCCGCAAGCTTCGCCAGCGACCGCCCGATGTGCCCGCCACCCACGACCAGGAACACCGGCTTCGCTTCCACCACCTCGACGTAGATCGCCGTCGCGCCGCGCACCGTCCGGTCCGTTAGCCCGTCCGGAGTGACATACAACGTTTGCGTGACGTGCTTCGGAAACGCATCCGGGGCGAACGCCGCCACCGCGTCATCCAGCACAGGATCGCCCAGCGTGCCCATCCGCGCGCCGGTTCGCTCGACCAGCATGCGCGCGCCAGCTTCCAACGCTCGCGGACCGGGTTCGAGCACGCTCGCAAGGAACACAGGCTCGCCGCCCTCAGCAGCGCTCAGCAGACGTTTGGTAAGTTCGATCACGCAATGGATGGTACTCGAAGGCAACTCGTGCCGCGCGGAAGTTCCCTCCCATTTCCCCAAATCCGGAAACCTGATACCTTGCACAGCGACAACTCAAGAGCCAGAGACCACAGGTCCCTATGCGAACCGCCGTTGCGGCGGGAGGGGTAATGCCGAACAGGCGCCTGTCGAGGCAGTGTGATTCCATCCTTCCTAACGAAGGATGATTCGATCCCTGCCATAGCGCGGGGATTTTTGGTTTCCGGGCTCTACGCACCGTCCTTCCTCGAAGGGCCGTTCATCATCGGAGGTGGCTATGCCGACTCCACGGAAAGTGGCAATGCTGGCCGAGATCCAGGAACGCATGGAGCGTGCCTCGATCGCTATCAGCGCCGACTATCGTGGGCTCACCGTTGCCCAACTCACCGAACTTCGCCGGGCACTTCGCCCGTCCGGAGCCGAGGTGAAGGTGGTCAAGAACACCCTCGCGGGGATGGCTGCTCGTGCCGCCGGCCGCGACAACATGGCCGAAATCGTCCAGGGCCCTACCGCCCTCGCACTCGGTTTCGGTGACCCCATTGCGCCGGTGAAAGCACTCACCGAGCATCTGCGCGCCCGGCGCCTCAACGTGGAAATCCACGGCGGCTGGCTCGAAGGGAAAGTCCTTTCCCGCGAGGAAGTCGAAAGCCTGGCCACCATGCCGCCGAAGGAACAGCTCATCGCTGACGTCGTCGGCAAGCTCCAGAGCCCGCTCTACAACTTCGCTGGCCTGCTCCAATCGACAATGCGGAACTTCGCCGGGTTGATCGATTCACGCGCCAACCAGCTCGAAGCCGCGGGCTAATGCTCCGGCGGCACACCACGTTCAGCTACCAGGAATCAAGGAGAACACACAATGGCTAAGGTTGAAGACGCACTCGAAATCATCAAGGGCATGACCCTCCTCGAACTTCGCGACCTGAACAAGGCGATCGAAGA
>CAZKZR010000216.1:0-5791 GCA_964557245.1 uncultured Anaerolineaceae bacterium
GTTGGAGCGCCATCAGCTCCGTTCCTCCGAGAAGTTGGCGAGGTTTACGCTGAGGGCCCGACGCTCGAACGCATCGTCGCGACGGCCGCCAAGCACGGCGTCGTACCGCACTTCTAGTCACGCACCGGGAGATTCCAGATGACCACTGCACGCATTGAACCGCTCGAAAAGACCTTCGCTTCTGGCGACGTCCGCTTGAACTACGTCGACTGGGGAGGCGAAGGGAAACCGCCCCTGGTCGTGCTTCACGGCTTTTCGAGCCAGGCGCGGTACTGGGACGGCTTTGCGGTACGGATGCGGGATGACTTTCACGTCTACTGCCTCGACCAGCGCGGCCACGGCGACAGCGATTGGTCCGACGATTACGGGCCGGATGCGATGCCGAACGACCTCCTCGCCTTCGCGGACGAACTCGGACTGCAGAAGTTCGCGCTCGTGGGGCACTCGATGGGCGGAATGGTGAGCATGCGGTTCGCCGCCTTCCACCCCGACCGGCTGACGGCCCTCGTCATTGTCGATGCGGGACTGCGCCTGCTTTCGGGCGAGCCGGTTGCCCGCCAGGACAACTCCGTGACGCGCGCCCTCGCGAAGGACACCTTCGCGGACGAGGCGGAACTGCTGGCACATTACGCCACGCTTGCGCCGGGCCTCGATATCCAAAAGGCCCGCACGCCCATCATGTACAACTTCCGCACGCTTCCCGACGGGAGCGTCACCTACAAGTTCGATC
Source organism: uncultured Anaerolineaceae bacterium (assembly GCA_964557245.1). GTDB lineage: Bacteria > Chloroflexota > Dehalococcoidia > Tepidiformales > Tepidiformaceae > Amarobacter. The sequence goes on from CAZKZR010000216.1 coordinate 731, forward strand.
CCTCGCTCCGTTCGCGGCTGATCGCAGACACGCCGGAGGGCCGGGAGCGAGCGGCAACCGCCCAGGCTGAACTGGAAGCTCGGACGAAAGGCGTAACGTGCCCGGTCCTGATCCTTCGTGGTGAGTACTCGGACATCCTTTCCCGCGAAGCGGCGGAGGCCACGGCAGCGGCGTTCCCGAATGGCCGGCTCCAGGAGATTCCGCGGACGACGCACATGATCCCGAGCGACGACCCGACGGCGTTCCGGACTGCGGTGCGCGAGTTCCTCGGGGTGTAGACCGGAGCGTTCGGACGTAGAGTTCGCGTCGTGGCGCCTCTCAGTGGATTTCGAATCGTCGAGCTCGGCAGCATGTTCACGGGGAGGCTCCTGGCCGACCTCGGCGCGGACGTCATCCGCGTCGACTACCCGGGAGATGAGACGCACTCCGAGATTCGAGGGTTCCGGCCCGCAGCTCCGTTCCTTGATGACATCGTCCGCTGGGATAGGAGCTACGAGCACCTCGCGTTTAACGCTGGCAAGCGCCTCCTTGCCGCTGACCTCGGCCTGCCAGAGGGCCGCGACAGGCTCCTCGAACTTCTGCGGACGAGCGATGGCCTGATCGCTCCGGCGCCGGTATTGAGGGAACTTGGGATCAGTGACAAGGCAGTGCTGGCGACAAACCCACAGCTCGTTCGGGTTTCCATCACCCCTCTCGGCCTGAGCGGCCCGTGGTCCGGCCGCCTGGGCGCCGACATCACTGCGGCGGCCGCGGGCGGAATGGCGTTTGTCTCCGGCGAGCCAGAGCGGCCGCCGATCCACCCGGCTGCGAACGTGTGCTCAAAAGTCGCCGGCCTGGCGGCGGCAACGGGCATGCTCGCCGCGTTGCGTGGCGCGCCGGGCGCCCACATCGACATTTCGATGCAGGAGTGTGTCGCGTTCACGACGTTGCAGACGGCCAGCCCGAGCTACTGGCGCTGGCACGGCGTGGAAGTGCCCCGGAACACCGCCTACGAGTTCCCCGTGGTGCGCTGCAAGGATGACCGATGGGCCGTCATTCGCGCGCGGCCGGACCAGTGGCCGCGGCTGCGCGAGTGGGCGCTTGAACGCGGGCTGGCCGTTAAGGCCGGGCCAGAAGAGTGGCGCGAAGCCACGCGCGCGAAGCTCGCCTCGTTCCGGCTGGGCGAAGCAGCCGACCTCACAGAGCAGCTCGGCGCGATGTACAACCGCGACGAGTTCCTCGAAGTCGGACGCGAGCGCGGCCTCATGGGACTGCCCCTCATGTCGTTCGATGACCTGCGCACGAACGAACATCTCGCTTCGATCGGCGAATTCGTCCGGCTGGAGCACCCGGAGTTTGGGACGCTCGAACTCCCGAAGAGCCCCTACGCAGGCATGGGTTCGGTCGAGCCGCTTCGGTTCGCTACCAGCGTCACCGCGGTGGAACCACATGTCCCGCGGTCACACCGCGTTGAACCTCCTCCCGGAAAACCGCTCGACGGCCTGCGCGTCCTGGAGATCGCCTGGGTGCTGGCCGGGCCGCTGGGGTGCCGGCTGCTTGCGAACCTCGGAGCGGAGGTGATCAAGGTCGAGTCGGAAGCGCGGATGGACACTATTCGCGGCTCCGTGCCGCCGCCCACGGGGCCAACGCTGACAGCCGGTGGTTGGTTCAATGACGCGAACACCGGCAAGCTCTCCGCAACCATCGACACCCGGAGCGCCGAAGGCCGCGAACTGCTCCTTCGGCTTGCGGCGAAGTGCGACATCGTCATCGAGAATCAGCGGCCCGGCGCCATGGAGCGCATGGGGCTGCCGTACGATCAGCTCCGCGAGCTGAATCCCGGGATCATCGTGGCGCATATGGCGGGAGCAGGGCGCACGGGGCCGTGGTCCGGGTACGGCACGTTCGGGAACATGATTACTGGCGCAAGCGGTCTCAACGTCATCACTGGCTGGGAGGGTGCGCCGCCGACCGGGCTGGGCGTGGCCTTCGGGGATTTCGTCTCGCCGTACCTTGTCGCTTCGGCCGTGATTGCGGCGATCCTCGAACGCGAGCGGACGGGCCTTGGGCAGGAAATCGACATGTCCCAGCTACCGGGGATGCTCTCGCTGATGAGCGCCGAATGGATGCGCTACGCTCGCACCGGCGTACAGGAACCGCGCCGCATGAACCGGGACCCCAATTACGCTCCGCACGGGATCTATCCCTGTGAGGGGGACGACGCATGGATCGCCATCGCGGTGCCGGATGATCCGACGTTTTGGCAGTTGGCTGATGTCATGGGCCGGCCCGAACTTGGCGCGGACCCGCGCTTCAACATGCACGAAGACCGCAAGGCGAACGAAGACTCCCTCGATGCCATCGTTTCCGCATGGACGCGGACACAGGACCGCTGGGAAGCGGCAGAACTGCTGCAGCGTGCAGGCATCCCCGCGGCGGCCGTCGAGAGCATTGCGGACCAGCTGGACCGGGACCCGCAGATGGCGAGCCGCTTCGAAATCGTGCACCAGCCGACCGACCCCGGACTCGATATCACTGTCCACGGCGAACAGATCCGCTTCGAAGGCATCGCGAACCCGGTCGGTCGCGCGCCGGCTCTCGGCGAGCACAACGAATACGTGTTCCGCGAGGTAGTAGGCCTGAGCGAGGACGAATACGTGGCACTGCTGGCCGCGGGCGCAATTCGCTAGCACGCGTCGTTCGCAGTTCGTCGTCCGTGGCTCCCCGTTCGTCGTTCGTCGTTTCGCCCGCGTAGACTCGCGCCACAACCCGTTCCCCGGAGCAGACAAGATGAGCTGGCAGGCCGATGTCGATGAATTGAAGCGGCGAGCGGATAAAGCCCGCGAGATGGGCGGCGCGGACGCGGTCGCCTTCCACAAGGGCCGCGGCAAGCTGACCGTTCGCGAACGGCTCGACCTGCTCGCTGACCCCGGGACCTTCAGCGAGACCGGGGTACTCGCCGGGAAAGCGACATACGACGGCACCGAGCTCGAATCCCTCACCCCGGCAAACTCGGTCACGGGCATCGTGAAAATCGATGGGCGGAAGGTTGTTGTGCACGGCGGAGATTTCACGATTCGCGGCGGCTCGGCCGATGGCGGAGTTGCCGACAAGTCCGGGTGGGCGGTCAAACAGTCCTACACGATGAAGTTGCCGTTCATCCGGCTGCTCGATGCCACGGGCGGCAGCGTCCGCACGTTCGAATCCATGGGACGCACGTATTTGCCGGCGAACGACCGCGTGCTCGACACGGAGCTGCTCCAGATGGTGCCATGCGTCTCGGCTGTGATGGGCTCGGTAGCGGGCCTTCCAGCGGTGCAAGCGGCGATGTGCCATTTCAACGTGATGGTGAAAGGCACGAGCCAGTTGTTCGTCGCGGGGCCGCCGGTGGTGAAGGCGAGCCAGGGCGTGGAGATCTCGAAAGAGGACCTGGGCAACGAGAACATCCAGGTGCGCACCTCCGGGGTGGTGGCGAACCTCGCGGAGGACGAAAACGACGCGATTGCCCAGATCCGCCGGTTCCTCTCCTACCTGCCCTCGAGCGTGTGGGACATGCCGCCGCGGACCGAGCCTTCGGACGACCCGGAACGGCGGGACGAGGGACTCATCGACGTTATCCCTCAGAACTCCCGGAGGGTTTACGAACCCCGGAAAATCCTCGACATGGTCCTGGACCGCGGCTCCTTCTTCGAGATCCAGCCGGAGTTCGCCCGGTCCCGCATCACCGGCCTTGCGCGGGTCGACGGCTATCCGGTTGGGGTGATGATCAACAACCCGAAATACCTCGGCGGCTCGATGGATAAGGCAGCAGGCGAGAAGACGGCGCGACTGCTCCAGCTGTGCGACACCTTCCACCTGCCCCTCGTGTACTTCTGCGACGAACCGGGCTTCATGGTTGGGCTGGAAGAGGAAAAGAAGGGCATTGTGCGGGCTGGAGCGCGCATCGTTTCGCTGCTTTCGCTTTCGAAGACCCCCTACCTGTGCTTCCTCATTCGCCAGTCCTACGGCGTGGCTGGCGGACTGCACTTTCGCGGCGGGAATGCGATGTACGGGCGGTACTCGTGGCCGTCCGGGAATTGGGGCTCAATGCACATCGAAGGTGGCGTTACCGCCGCATACCGGCGCGAAATCGATTCCTCACCTGACCCGGAGGCGAAACGAGCGGAAATCGAGGCGCGCCTAAACGCGCTCAAGTCGCCGTTCCGGACCGCCCATGCGTTCGCCGTCGAGGACATCATCGACCCTCGCGAAACGCGGCCGTTAACGGTCGAGTTTGTGCGGGATGCACAGCGGGTGCTTCCAGACTTGCTGGGACAAACGAGCCGCATCGCGTACCTGCCCTGACCTCGCGAGCAGGAATTGGCTCTGCTGCTCCGGTCCGTCATCGGCCACGATAGTCCCGAATGCGGAGGTGACTGATGGCGAAATCGGTGGCGTTCATCTTGTTCGATGGGGCGGAGGAGCTGGACTTCGTCGGGCCCTGGGAAGTGTTCACGATGGTCAACGCCGTCGCCGCGGGCGAGGTCGAGGCGTTCACCGTGGCCCAGGCCGCGGGCGCTGTGACCTGCGCCAAAGGTATGCAGGTCGACGCCCAGTACGCGTTTGAGGACTGCCCAAAGGCAGACATTGTGGTCATCCCCGGTGGGCGCGGGACCCGAACCGAACGCGACAACCCCGCGATGCTGGACTTCGTGAAACGCCTGGACGCGGAGTCCGAATTTACGACGTCTGTCTGCACGGGCGCATTGGTGCTCCAAAGCGCCGGGCTGCTGGCGGGGCTTCGCGCCACGACGCATTGGGGTTCGATCGAACTGCTCAGGCGTCCCGGCGACTGCGACGTTGTGGATGACGCACGATTCGTGGACAACGGCCGCATCCTTACCGCGGCCGGCGTATCCGCAGGGATCGATATGGCACTCCATCTCGCCGGACGGATCTGGGGCGCGGATGTGGCGAAGAGGACCCAGAAGGCCATGGAGTACTACCCCGAACCGCCAACCTGGGAGTAGGCGGGTCTGCATAATGGCGGGAATGAAGGTCATCCGGTCAGTCGCGCAGATTGTCGGCAATACACCGCTTCTG
>CAZKZR010000217.1:0-232 GCA_964557245.1 uncultured Anaerolineaceae bacterium
CCACCGCGCGCAGGCCGGCCCCGAGCGTCGCCTCGATCGAATCGAACAGGCCGAGGCAGAACTCCGCCGATTTCCAGTTCACGACGATCGCTGTGACGGCCGAGGGGTCCGCTCCCGAGGCGCTCACACCGCTAGCCTGCAGCCGCGCCACCGGCGTACTGCCGGTTAATACGTTCCAGCCAGCGCGAATCGCGGCCGTTCGGCCGCCGATCCAGCCGCTCCTCCAGCAGGT
>CAZKZR010000217.1:242-5779 GCA_964557245.1 uncultured Anaerolineaceae bacterium
GCGCCGCGTCATAGGGGACATGAAGAAGTGGCTCGCTCCCGCCGCGTTGCTGTTTGCCGCCCCCTGGTTTGCAGGTGCCCTCTGGTTCGCCGCTGCCCAACAGCCCAAGGAATCGCATCCCGATAACTTCGCCTATCCGCGCCGCTTCCAGGTGCCCGGCCCGCGCGTGCGCTTCGATCCGCGTCTCTTCGAAGACATCGCGTTGCGCATGGCTGCCACCAAGACGGATGACTTCCGGGGCGACGGAATCGAACGTTGTCGCCGCGCGCTCCCAGTCCTCGGCCGCGAACGCCTGGAAGCCCTCGCCGAGCACCGGGAACATCGCGCCCGCGTACACCTTCCCGGCGGCCACGCGGTCGCGCAGCTGCTCGGTCAACTGGCCGAGCTTTGCCTGGTCGTTCACCGCCGCCCAGGCGATCATGCAATGGGCATCAGCCCAGGTCATGCCGGGCTGCGGGAACATCTTGCGGGACCACTCGGCGAGCGGTTCCCACGGCAACTCCGTTGCCGGCCGCTCCGTCAGGTTGCAGCGCCAGAGGAGGGCGGCCGCATCGGCCACCGTCCCGAGCGGCGGAGAAGTGGAGACCTCCGGCCGGATGACGCGGTCGTACAGGTCGATCACTCGCTCCAGGTTGCCGGCCGCAAGTTCAAAGAGGGCCAGGTGCCAGTGGTTGTGCACGTAGAGCTGGTTCGCTGCGTCATACCCCACCAGCCACTCGCGCAGGAAGTTCGCTCCGCCCTCGGCATCCCCCGTTTCGTACTGGATGTGGGCCATGGTGTGCGAGGCGTGCCCGTTGCGGGCGTATCCCCGGAGCGAGCGCTCGGTGGCTTCGCGCGCCTCTTCGTGGCGGAACAGTTCGTTGTAGGCGAACGCGATCTGGGAGAGGAACCACCAGTCGTCGCCGTACGCGCCCGCCAGTGGTTCGAGCAGCGCCAGTTGCTCGTCATTCCGTTCCAGCCGGCCGGAGAAGCCGATGAGCCCGTACACCCCGCACGCCTGGGAGAGGATGTAGGCGTCACGCGGATGCTCGGAAACATGTGCCCGCAGAGCCGCGAGTGCACCCGGCGAATCGCCCGAGATGGCCGTCCCCAGGCACGCGATGTGCGACTGCTCGCGGGATGTGGCGCCGGCGCCGTGCTCGCGCGCCAGGGCGAGCGCAGCCGCCGATTCCTTCATCTTCCCGCGGAACTGGAGCATCCGCGCTTCGGCGACGTGCGCCAGGGCAAAGCCTGGGTCTTCTTCGCGGGCTTCCTTGAAACACGCCTCGGCCGGCGCCTCGGCGGCGAGCGCGTGGTCCAGCCCCCTCGAATACAGCTCCGCCGCGCGCGCCGAGGAGGTGGTCAGGGTGAGTCCATACCGGTCAGTGAATGCCATGGGGCACCTCGTGCCGCGAGTCTACCGTTCCCGCCCGGCGGCGGAAACGGAAACACCGGGGCGGCGCGAAGCCGCCCCGGTGGGGCGCGGTAGCGGGAGGAGCAGGGGACTACCGGCTTGCTGCGGTCATTCCCGCTCCCGGGCGGCAGACGAAACCACCCGGGACGAGGGAGGCAGAACGAGGTTCGAATGAGTCAAGACAAGGCGGTCCGGACGTGCGGGGCTGCGCCGGGAGGGGGTGTGCGGCGCGTTGAGGGTGGGAGTTCTGGGGGTTTGGTCTGTCACGCCGGACCGCCTTGGAAGCTGATCTCATCGTGCCTTCGGCCGGCCGCCCGGCGCCTCACCCCTGCAGGGCATGCAACGCCACACTTTCGGGTGACCGCCGCGTCATTCGCCGGCGCTCACCCGTGGGCGGCTTCCGCGCGCCGAAGCTTGTCTGGATTGCGCAGGCTGTAGAGCGTGCGCACCTGGCCGGCCTCATGAACATCCAGCACGATCAACGTTTCAATTCGTTCCCGGTGGTTCCAGAGCAGCAGCCCCGGCCAGCCGTTCACGTCCGCCAGTTCCACCCGGGCGACGGGTTCTTTCCGGCGCACGCCGATGACCAGGCGGGCGACCCTGTCAGCGCCGAGGATCAGGTTGAGCGCCGCAGCCCGCTTCCCCCCGCCATCGGAATACGCTACGACGTCCGCCGAGAGTAGTTCCATCAGCCCGGCCATATCGCCTTCGTTGGCTGCCGCGAGAAAGCGCACGGTGAGGTCACGGCGCTGGTCGTAGTTCGCGGTGAAGCGGTGATGCCGCTCCGCCAGCCGTTCCCGCGCCCGGCGGAACGTCTGCCGGCAGGTAGCTTCGTTCCGGGCCACGATCTGGGAGATGTCGGCGTAGTCATAGTCGAACACTTCGCGGAGAAGGAAGACCGCGCGCTCTACTGGCCCCAACTCCTCGAGCATGACCAAAAACGCCATGCTCACCGAGTCTTCGTTCGCCACCACGTCTTCCGGTGAAGGCTCCGCACCGGCCCGCTGGACAATGGGCTCCGGTAGCCAGGGCCCGATGTACTGTTCGCGCTGCACCCGGGCAGACTTGAGGACATCCAGGCAGATCCGGGTGACCACCGTAACCAGGTACGCGCGGGGCGAAGTCACGCTTTCGGCGTTCCGGAAGCGGAGATAGGTCTCCTGCACCGCGTCTTCCGCTTCAGCCACCGTCCCCAGCATGCGGTACGCCACCCCGAACAGGAGCGACCGGTTCTCTTCGAATGCCGCATCGGCCGGGGCGAGCGTTGGCATGCCAGGCATATCCTACGAACCCACGGCAACCGGTTGCCGCGCCGCAGCCAACCATGCGCCCACCGCTGCCGCCGCCTGTTTCCCGCTTCCGAGCGTGCCATCCGCGAGCCATCCGCCCTGACCGACCCAGTCGCCGGCCACGAAAAGTCCCGGGGTGCCGCGCAACTCAGGCGAGGGCCGGCCCTCAATTCCGCCACGGTCGGCGCGAGGCAGCGCCGACTGCACCAGCATGTTCGGCAGGAACTGCCGCTGCTCCTCCAGCGACCGCCAGCCGGGCTGGCAGACATCCAGGAAGCCTTCCAGTTCGGCCAGGTCGCGCGCCGGGTCCGAACGTTGGCCGGCCGGCAAGTACTTGGCCACGGAGATCATCGTTTTGCCTTCGGGAGCGAGGTCCGCGAACAGCGAATGCACCGAAAGGTAGAACGGCTGGTCGATGCCGAGAGCGAAACGCCGGCGCATGTTCGGAAGCCGCGAGAGGCCGATGTCCAGGCAGGCCGCGTAGGCGGGAATCGCGCCATCGGCCCAAACCGCGAGTTGCTGGTCCCAGCGGGCCAGTTCACGCGCCGCCTGCGGCGGCATCGCCAGTACGGCCGCATCGGCTGCTATCTCGGAGCCGTCAGCCAGCCGCACTCCGCTGACCCGGCCGTTCTCCACAGCGACTTCGCGTACGCGCGCGCCGCGAAGGACTGTCACGCCGGCGCCCAACGCGGACTGTTCCAGACCATCCACGAGCGTCTGCCAGCCCCCGTCCACGTACGTCACCCCGCCTGCGCCGGCGAACTGCCGGGCAACGTCGGCAACGGACGAGACTTCGGGCGCGTCCGCGTACGTGGTCAACCGGATCAGCGCCTCGACGTATTGCCGCGCGCCCTCCTGCTTGAAGTCGCCGCGCAGGTAGGCGGCAACCGTCCGGCCATCGTCCGTGCGCTTTCTTAGCCCCGCGAGCTGCGTCCCGGCCTCAACCCGGGATCGCATGCCCAGCAGCCGGGTCGTCATCAGTGAGCGGCCGGCGACTGGGAGGGTGAACGTCTTGCCGTTCCGCACAGCCACCCCGGCGAGGTCCGGCTGGTTGCCCGGGTACCGCACACCGAGTTCGTCCAGGACCGAAACGCCCGCACCGCCGGCGTACAGAGCGTGCGGACCGAGGTTGTGGCGGTAACCCTGCTGGACCACCGTGGCGCCCCGCCCGCCCAGAGAATCGCTGCGTTCCAACAGGGTGACGCGATTCCCAGCCCGGGCGAGATAGGCGGCCGTTGCCAGCCCGGCGAGCCCTCCGCCGGCGACTGCGATGTGGTGACGATGAGCGTTCATGTCAGACCCCTTGCTGTTCTCGTTGCAGGGGAGACGAACGGCCCGCCCGGTTTGTGACAGTCAGTCCGCGAGGGCAGCCTCGCGCAGGTATTCCTCGTTGTACCAGACAGCCGCGAGGATTCGTTCCCACGCCCATCCCAGCTTCAACAGGTGCTCGGTCAGCATCAGCTGCGTGCTGGTCTCATTGGTCACCGTGGACATCATGTCCGAAAGCAGGTCCGCCCCGTGATCACCCAGCACATCGTTGAGTTGCACTTCGCGCTTCTGAGCGATGGCCCGGTACGCGAGCGTGCTGATGGCCAGCCGGCGCGTGGCGAAGTCCCGCGGGAGGGCGTAGGCGCCGTCGGTGTCAGCCCGGGGAGATTCGAACATTTCGAGCGAATCGTCGCCCCCGCGGGCAGCCGTGTCAGTTGGGAGAAACCCGAACGAAGTGCCGCAACGGGTTACCTTTTCAGCGGCTGAGGGGTAGTCTGCGCCGTGTGAACTGGGAAGCTCGCCAACGCGCCAACCGGGAGGCGATCCGCAAAGCGGAAGCCGCCGATTCCAATCGCCGCCAGCAGTTTCAGCTGAAGGAACAACTCCAGAAAGGCACCTTGCGCGAGGCGTTCCGCAAGTTCTGGGCACTCCAATGGAAAGTGAAATACATGCTCTTCCTCGCGGCCGGCGGCGGCATCGGCGCGGGGTACTTCCGCTTCCCTCATCAACTGGACCGCGTCCTCTATTACACTCGCCAGGGCGGCTGGTACGCCCTCATGACCGCCGCGCCGATAACCGTCGGGCTGTATGGCTTCGGCATCTGGCGCTGGCTCCAGTACCGGATTGGCTTCGGGTTGTACTACATGGCGCTGCTTGGGCTGGGCGGCGGCGCCGCGGCAACCCGTGTCAGCAGCCTCTCCCACGGCGGCGAGTACATGAAGTGGGCGATGATCGTGTCGTGGGTGTTTGGAGGCCTCGGCCTGCTCGTCGGCATCTTCCGCTGGGTGCGCCGCCGCGCCAGGCGGAACAGCCAGCCCGTGCCCGAACCAGCGCTTTAGTCAAGCAGCTCCGTTACTCCGCGGACTCCAGCTGGAATGCGGAGTGCAGCGCCCGCACCGCATCCGGCACCTTCGCTGAATCGATGATGCAGGTCAGGCGGATCTCGCTGGTCGAAATCAGTTCGATGTTGATGCCTGCGTCCGACATCGCGCGGAACATGCGCGCCGCATAACCCGGCGCCGTCTGGATGCCCACCCCGACAATGCTGACCTTGCCCAGGTTGCCGTCCGAGGTGTACTCGGGCGCGCCAACACTTTCGCAAATAGCCGGCATCATCGCCTCGGCCTTGCGCAGGTCCCCGCGGGAAAGCGTGAACGTCAGGTCGGTCAGGTTTCCTTCGCTGGAATTCTGGACGATGGTGTCCACACTGATGCCGGCTTCGGCCAGCGGTTCGAAGATGTTGGTAGCGATGCCCGGCTTGTCCGGCACCTTTCGCACCGTGATCTTCGCGACGTCCGTATCGTGTGCGATGCCGCGCACGCGGTTGCGTTCTTCCAACTCAGACTCCTGTCGTATCAGCGTACCGG
>CAZKZR010000218.1:0-5777 GCA_964557245.1 uncultured Anaerolineaceae bacterium
CAGCGGAGGCCGTTTAGCCATGCCCGATCCACTTCCAGGTTTTCGCTTCTACGTGGAGATCGCCGGTATCCAGGAAGCCACCTTCACCGAATGCAGCGCCTTCGAAACCAAGGTGGATGTAGAGGAGTACAAGGAGGGCGGCATGAACGACTTCATTCACAAGCTGCCCGGCCGCCAAAGCTACTCCAACATCACGCTCAAGCGCGGGATGATCAATTCAATCGAACTGTGGGACTGGCTACACCGGCTTTCGACCCAGACGGCAAAGGGCGAAGAGAAAAAGAACATGTCGGTGGTGCTCTACAACGGAGCAGGCGAGGAACAGCTTCGCTGGAACCTGATCTCCGCCTTCCCGGTCAAATGGACCTCCCCGACGCTCCAGTCGGAACAATCGAGCCTCATGATCGAGTCGCTCGAACTCGCGTTCAACGAGTTCACCCTGCAGCAGCGGTAACCAGATGACTGATGACATGACGAACGCCGCGGGAGAACGAAGCGAGGAGGACTTCGGTGGATTCCTCGGGCGGCGGCTGCGTTCGTACCAATCCGGGATCCTCGGCCTCGGCAGCTTGAACGACGTGCCCGTAGCGAGCGCTTCGGAACAGGGCGGTTCGGTGATCAACCGTTCGGTGGAGTTCTCCAACTCCCTTCAGAGCCTGCTCTCCTACCGGGGTAGCTCTCCGGCGCCACAGAGTGCGCCACCTCCGGCGGAACGCGCGGTATCGCGCCTGGCGGAGGAACCGGAGCCTGAAGCTCCCGCCGCCCCGGCCGCGGCGCCAGAAGCGCTCCCGGCTCCCACCGGCCCGATTGCGTTCGGCAGCGAAGAGTGGTTCGCCAGGATGAACGCCCGGCAGCGCGCAATCGAAAGCCGCAAGGCCGAAATGCCCCAGGTCGCGTCAGGGCCTTCCGCCGCCGCTATCGAGGCCGCGCTCGGGATTAACCGCGGGGCTCCCGCCCCTGCTGCGGACGGTGGGCCCGTAAGGCGAAGGTCGTCGGTCCAGGAAATGTCCGGAGGCGGCCTGGAGTTCGGCCCGGATTGGTCGACGTCCTCCGCTGGCGCCCCCGCCGGAGAACCCGCGGAACCCGCGGCACCCGCGGTCGAGGCGACCCCTCCGGCGGCAGCGGCGCCCACGCCTGCAGCGGTCGCGCCTCCCGCCAGTACCACCGCGCCGGTGCAGCGCGCCATCGAAACCGAGCCGGAGCCGCGCGTGGCGGAGCCAATCCTCCAGCGCCGCCCGCGGCGCGGCTCGACGAGCAATTCGACACCGCCACAGGCGGCTCCAGTGGCCCCCGCGGCCACCTCCGCGGTTGAAGCAGCGGCCGCAGTGCCGCCGCCAGCGGATCCCGGCCCTGCGCCCGTGCGGCGCAAGTTAGAAGCCGTGGCGCCGCCGCGCGACGACCCTCCCGAGACCGGCCGTGACGGCGTAAGACGTGTGACTCCGGTAGCCCCGAGACCGGCGCCGGCTGCCACCGGTCCGGCCATCCCGGCCGCTCCATCTCCAGCCACGGAGGCCCACGACGAGGCGTCCGCCCAGGCAATACCAGGCTCTGCCCCGGTGCAGTCCGCGGTCGAAGCAGGGGAGGCCGGCACCGCCTTGGCGCAGGACATGCCCTTGGCGCTTCCCCAGGCATCCTCGGAGACGGCTGCGGCAGCTGCGCCGACCGCCCAGCGCACCACCGACGAAACGTCGAGTAGCGAGACCCCAACGGACGCAGGAGTGCCGGCCGTTTCCGCCGAGACTCCCACCTCCCCATCCGCCGAGGTCCAGCGCGCGACGGCTGTAGTCGAAGCGCCCCCCGGCCCAGAACGAACTGAGACGCTTGCGCCAGCTCCGAGGATCGCTGAACCGCCGAATGACCTCCCCACCACGGTCGCGGTTCCGCCCGTAAACGAATCGACGGGGGCCACCGCTGCTGCGGCCGCAAGCGCGTCGGCAACAACTGCGAGCACGAATATCGCGCCCACGCCTGCGCCTCCTGCCACTGAGACGGCGGGCGAACCTGTGGTGCCTCGATCCACGAGTTCCGCAACCGCCAGCGCGGCGGTCCCAGCCGCCACGAGTTCGCCTGCTTCCTCGGCCCAGCGAACCACTTCGACCGAGGCTGCGTCGAGTTCTCCGCCGCCTCTTGCGGAGGGCGCGCAGCGACCAGCGACGCAACCGACCGTCCCGAATGCTACGGAGGCCCCGATTCGACGGCGAGCCGACGCGCAGCCGCCGGAAACGGCGGATGTGCCGTCATCCGAGCCGTTGCTCGGCCCTGAAACAGCCCCGATTTCCCGAGTCGAACCGCAGACGGTGCCGGCCGCGATGCCTACTGTCGATGCGGCGCCGGGCTCAGAGCCCCCGAGCGCCCAGGCCGAACCGTCCGCCGCCCGGCCCGCTGCACCGCTTGCCGCTGCCAATGCGCCGACAATCCCGGCTGCAGCGCCCGCTGGCGATGCGGCGGAGTCACCGCGTTCCGACACCCCGGATGGCGCGGCAACCGCACCTTCGGCCTCAGCGCCCGCGCGATCGACTCCTGCTCCAATTCGCCGGAGGGTCGACCCCGAAGCGCCGGAGCCGGCGGTAGCCCAGTCCGAGGAGCTTCCCGTCGCTCCCGGCGCTCTGCGACCAGCAAGCACGGGGGTCGCAGCTGAAACTCCAGCGGCGTCCGGAAGTGCACCGTTAGCGCGCCGGACGGCGGACGAGGAAAGCGCGCCGCCGGCCATGGTCGCCGCTGATGCTTCGCCCGCCTCGGACGCTCCCGCCTTTTTCCCGCCAGAGCCCACGGCCGTGACCCCACCACCTGAGGCCAAACCAACCGCGTCCGGGGACATTCGGCGGAGTGTTACCGCCACGCCGCCGGCTCCAGCGCTCGAGTCCACGACAGCCGACAGCGAAACGGTCCCCGCACCCGCGCCTTCCCCTTCGACCGGCGCCAGCGCGGGATCAACTGCGACGTCGCGATCAACGGCGACCCTGCAATCCCCACAGACTCCAACCGCCTCCGGCGGCGGTCAGCAAACAGGGGGCGGTCCAGTCAGCGAACGTCCGTCGGCCCAGTCTTCGGCTGGACCGGTCGAGCGCTCGGCGCCGGCGCCGGAACGATCTGGCCCTGCTTCGCCGCTCGCACCATCGCACTCGACGGAGACTGGGACAGGCGAACGGCCGTCCGTTCAACGCCTCCTCGCCGATCCGGTTGTCGCTGACACCGCTGCTGAACCGCTGCCGCCGCCTGCGGCTTCCGCCGTGCCGAACGCCCCGGACGCTTCCCCGCAGCCAGCCGACCAGTCGAACAGCGTTATTTCCAGCCCAGCGGACACGCCTGCCCAGGCGACTCCTGCAGCACATCCGGCGCCATCTGAGGCCCACGGAAACGTTTTCGTCTCGCCGGGGACCGTGCCCGCGACCTCCGCGGGGCCGGGAACATCCTCGTCGCCCGTGCAGCGGCGCGACGAGCCGGCGGCGATCAGCACTGTCACCGAGGCCGCGGAGACGCCGGCAATTTCACGGCTGGTGGTGGCGGAACCGTCCAGCCTGGAACCAGCCGCAGAGCAACCTCTCGAGATTCCGGCGTCTGGTTCACCTGCGGCCGTGCAACCTGCCGCAGCAGTTTCGAGCCCTCAGCCGACTGGAAGCGCCACCGAAGCTCCAACGGCGCCCGAAAAATCGCCGTCGCAACCAGAACGTGGCCCGGCGGCTGCGGCCGACGCCCCGAACTCGCCGACAATCTCTCGAGTAGTCGCGGATCAACCGGCGCCAGCCGCGGCCAGTCCGCTGGAACCGGCTCCCCAGGCCCCCGGACCTGCCGCCGTTTCGCCAGGCGCCCTACCAGCGTCAGCTGCGACCGTCGCCACGCCGGCTGCGCAACCCGGCGCGCCGATCCAGCGGTCAGCCGAGCCACAAGGCGTCATCGAAGCAGTCGGGACCGCCTTGGACTCTTCCCCCGGTCCGATTGCTATGCCACTCGCGGCATCGGCTCCGCACCCTGGCAGTAGCCGGCTCGCGGAGCTCGAGGAGACTGGCCCCACGCTTCCGCGGGCGCGGGCCACGGTTGAAGCGCCCGCCGCAGCGGATCCGCTCGGCGCTCAGGCGCTCACGCCGTCCTTCGCCGGAGTTGGGGCCGTGCAACGGGCGGTCGCTGCGCATGAGAACCCCGCCGCAACACCCACCGCCCGGGTGGCATCGCCCATGGTCGCCATACCTCAGGCCGTGTTGGCCCCGGCCAGCATTTCGTACGTGCCGCCTGCGCCCCAAACCGTGTTGCGCGCGGCCGAACCGGTTGCGATGCCTCTCGCGCCCCTCCAGCGGGAACCAGCGCCCGAACTGTCGGGACCGGCGATTGGCAGGATCCAGCGCGTGGACACCGAGCCAACCCAGAACAACGAGTCCGAAGGGCCAAACTATGACCAAATTGCCGAAGAGGTTTGGCCACGAATTCGGCGGAAACTTCGAATCGAACGGGAGCGTGAACGTGGACGTCCATCCTGACTCGTATCGCCCCACACTGGCAGGTAAGGTGCTCGCATGGCGCTCGTAAAAGCAAAGATCCGGAACGTCGATACGGGCGCGATCGTGACGTGCATGTTCAACCCGACCGAGTACACCTTCACCAAGTCCGTCGGGTGGGCGGCAACGGCCGAGCGCGGGGCGAACGTCCCCGCCCTGGAGTTCACCGGCGGCGAAGCGGCCACGGTCTCGCTGAAGCTCTTCTTTGACACCAACGACACTGGCGACGACGTCCGCTCCACCTACACCAACGCCCTCTGGGACCTCGCAATGGTGAACCGCGCGCAGCTCGACCCGAATACGAACAAGGGGCGCCCGCCACGCGGCATCTTCGATTGGGGCACGGCGTGGTCATTCGAAGCGGTAGTGACCTCGATCAACACGAATTTCACGATGTTCCTTGAGGACTGAACCCCGACGAGGGCCACAGTCGACCTCTCGCTCAAGCAAGCACGCGACCCCGGACGCTTCCCCGCCCAGAACCCGACCTCCGGGGGCATCGCCGGTCACAAGCGCCGCATCGTGCAGCAGAGCGAGACACTCGACCTGATCGCCGCGGAAGAATATGGGATGTCCAGCATGTGGCGGCACATCGCCGAAGCGAACGGCATCGATGACCCGCTGCGTATCCGGCCGGGGATGGTGCTGACACTCCCACCGGTTTCGGGAGTCTAATCCAGTGCCCGAGGTCCTCGTCGCAGACTTCGAGGTTAAGCTGTCAGGCTCGACAGCGCCGATCAGGTTCGCCGAGGCGGTGCGCCGGATCGAGGTCGACGCCAGCCTGCACATGCCCGCGATGGCTACCATCGAGCTCGTTGACTCCAAGTTGGAGTGGATTGACGACACGAGCATCGATATCGGCAAGGAACTGGAGATTCTCTTCAAAGGGAACGCTCAGGTTGGCGTTAGCGCTGCCACGGCGCTCTCAGTCTTTAAGGGCGTCATTTCGTCGCACGAGCCTCAAATGGTCGAGGGCGGGCAATACAACGTAATGGTGATCCGCGCCTACGACCGGCTGCACCTCATGCACCGTGGTACCCAGACGAGTACCTTCCTTCGGGCCAAGGATTCGGATATCGCGTCGAAAGTCATCCAGACGTTCGGGCTCCAGGCCCAGGTACAGGCCACTACCACCGTTCACGAACACGTTTTCCAGGGCGACATGACGGCCTATGACTTCCTGCAGACGCTGGCGAGGAGGAACGGCCACGTCGTCGTCTGTAAGGATCGAGCCGTACATTGGAAGCCCGCGGACGCCATAAGCACGGCGACGGTAACCGCGGAGTT
>CAZKZR010000219.1:0-5760 GCA_964557245.1 uncultured Anaerolineaceae bacterium
GCACGCTAGCTGAGGTTCGAAGTAGGTAGCGCCGCCAATAGTGCGCGCCGCAATGACGCGCCCCAGCCGGAATGCGCGGTTATGCGAAAACTTCGGGTTGCCACCGACTTTCAGCCCGGCGCGCGCAACCGGGCGGACGCGTTTGCCGAAGCGCCTTTCGAACTTGACCGGTACTGATTCGAAATTCACCCAGAACGACGACGCCCGGACCAGCACTACGTCTGGCTGCAGTTCGTTGACCCATTCTTCCATTCGGTCACCGAGGCCCTTAGCCGGCCAGATGTAGCGAATGACGGTCTCTACAGGCTCTCCTGTGAGCTGGGTTATGCGCCGCGCCGCCACTGCCGGCGCTCTGTCCTCGGGGGCGATGCGGTGGTACTCGTCGTTGCTGTTGCTCAATCGCAGGACGCGCATCATCCCGAGTATACGATCGGCCGCTCCGCGGGCAGAAAGCCCGACACCCGCTTACCGCCAGGCGCTCCCATGCGGGTATTCGAACTCATCGAGCGAAGTCGGCCACATGGTGATGCTGTAGCCCGGCGCCAGGGGGACCTGGTAGCGCGCGTTCTTGATGATTACGGGGTCTACGAAGTGTTCGTGCAGATGGTCCGCGAACTCCGTCCAACGACCTTCATGGCTCCCGCTGACGCAGATGTAGTCGATGAGCGAAATGTGCTGCACGTATTCGCAGAGCCCGACGCCGCCGGCGTGCGGGCAGACCGGCACGCCGAATTTCGCAGCCATCAGGAGGACCGCCAGCACCTCGTTCAGTCCGCCCAGCCGGCAGCTATCGACCTGGCAGTAGTCGATTGCTTCGGCCTGGAGAAGCTGCTTGAACATGATTCGGTTGGCGCAGTGCTCGCCAGTGGCTACGCCCATCGGCTTGAGCGCCCTCCGGATAGCGGCGTGCCCGAGCACGTCATCTGGGCTGGTCGGCTCTTCAATCCATGTGAGGTCGAACCGGGAGAGCTGCCGCATGTGATCGATCGCCTGGTTGACGTCCCAGACCTGGTTCGCATCGACCATCAGCGTCCGGTGCGTCCCGATCTCCTCGCGGGCGATCTCTAGCCGTGCTATATCGGCCTCAACACTCGTGCCCACTTTCACCTTGAAGTGATTCCAGCCCTCCGCGATCGCTTCGCGGAAGAGCTTTCGCATCTTGTCTTCGGAATACCCGATCCAGCCGGCGGAAGTCACATACGCCGGGTAACCATCGCGCCGCATCTCTGCCTCGCGTTCAGCCTTTGTCGCGGCCAATTTCTCCAGCATCTGGTGGGCTTCGCCGGGAGAAATGGCGTCTGTGATGTAGCGAAAATCCACGCACCGGACGAACTCAGTCGGCGTCATGTCAGCCACAAGCTTCCAGACCGGCTTGCCCTCCACTTTCGCCCAGAGATCCCAGACTGCGTTCACCACGGCCGCCGTCGCGAGATGGATAACGCCCTTCTCCGGGCCGATCCACCGCAATTGGCTATCGCCGGTGACGTGCCGCCAGAATGCGCCCATGTCCTCGGTGAAGGACTCGAGCGTCCGGCCCACAATGAGCGGCTTCAACGCCTCGATCGCCGCGCAACAGAGTTCATTCCCGCGGCCGATCGTGAAGGTCATCCCGTGGCCTTCCAGGTGGTCTCCGGCATCGGTGCTCAGGACAACGTAGGCGGCCGAGTAGTCCGGGTCCGGGTTCATCGCGTCGGAGCCGTCGAGAAAGCGTGAGGTAGGCATGCGGATGTCGCGGACGCGCATTCCGGTGATGGTTCTAGGCATGGCGCGAACTCTCCCTGCGCCGCCGCCGGCGGTCAAGCAAACGGGTACCGGTTCTCTACCGTGAACCCGAGGTCGTACCAGCGCCCGGCGTTCCCGCCCATGATCCACTCCCGCGATTCCTGTGGAAGATAGGCAAACTGCTTTTCCACCACCTGCACCACCTGCGCGTAGGTCGCGGCCAGTTCACAGACGGGCCAGTCGGAGCCGAATATCAGCCGTTTCTCGCCGAAGTAGTCGCCGACGATATCGATGTACGGCGCGAGGTCGGATTGGCGCCAGTGAACGGGGGCTTCCGTCACCATTCCAGAAAGCTTGCATGCGACGTTCGGCTCGTGCGCAAGTTCGCGCATCAGCCGGGCCCAGGGATCGAGTTCGCCCGACGCGATTGGCGGCTTCGCGATGTGGTCGACGACGAACCGCATGGACGGAAACTGGCGGACCAGTTTCAGCGCGTAAGGAAGGTGTCGAGGATGGATGAGCAGGTCGTAGGTGAACCCGCACTGCCCCACCACCTTCAGACCCCGCCGGAACTCATCGCGAAGCATGTGCTCGTCATCCGGCTCGTCCTGGAGCATCGCCCGCACGCCGACGAGTTTGTTCGGCCACGGAAGGGCGTCTATCTGCTCCTCGAAGTCCGGCGCACAGAGATCGAACCAGCCGATGACACCACCGATGAAGCTGTGCTGCCGGGAAAGCTCGAGCAACCAGTGCGTCTCATCCAGCGTGGGTCGGGCCTGCACGGCCACGCACATGTCCATCTGGGCTTCGCGGAGAACTGGTTCCAGGTCGCTTGGTAGCCGGTCCTGTCGCAACTCCCGCATGTCTTCGCTGATCCAGGGATAGTCGGCCGGGGCATACTTCCAGAAATGCTGGTGCGAATCGACGCGGACGGCCAACGGCTACTCCTCCGAGGGGAGCGGCAGGCCTCCCGCGGTGCTCGAAGCGTAGCAGGCCTCCACCACGGTCATAGTCCGAAGGGCATCCGAAACAGGGCTCACTAGGGCAGAATCTTCCCCGGCGAGCACCCGCTGCAGGTTGCTCATGGGCCCTTCGAACGCCTCCAGGAACCACGATCCCCGCAGCGGGATTGACTCCCACGGCCCGCCCTCGGGCGTGAACAGCAGCTCGTCGGGCTTGCCGTTCGGATAATCCAGGTTCACGCCCATCGTCGCGATCATCGCGCCCTTCGTGCCTTCCACCTTGATTTGCGACTGCTGGTGTTCTGGCCCGAAGCGGTGCGAGTGGTTCGCCAGGATGCTGCAGCGGATGCCTTCGTACTCCAGGATGATGGTCGTCCGCGCGTCGGCGAACTCCGGCGTCAGTGGGTTAGGAAGCCCTTTGCAGTACACGCCCGCCGGGTCGCCAAGCAGATGACGCACGAGGTCCACATAGTGGATTGAGTGCATCAGCACCTCCAGCCTCGGCGCCGACTTCAGGAACGCCCAGTACTCCCAAGGCGTGTGCACCACCACCCGCACCTCGACATCGAGCACGCGGCCGAGATCGACCCGCGCAATTGCTGCCTTGAGCGCGAGCATGTTCGGGCTGAACCGCAGCTGGAAGTTCGAAGCCGCGACAAGCTGCCGTTCCTCGCACGCGCGGACGATGCGCACCGCATCCTGCAGGTCCACGCCCAGGGGCTTCTGGATTAACACTCCTGCACCGCGAGGCAAATGTGACACGATGCCGTGGATCGCCTGCGGCGGCACCGCAAGATCGAAGACGACCCCGGGCTCCGCCGTAGCTTCGGCGAGTGACGAGTACACCCTGGACACGCCAAACTGCCCTGCCGCCTGCGCCGCAGCCGGTTCGTTCACGTCGTAAATGCCCGCCACCGGAAACCCGAGCCGCCGATACACTGGAAGATGCGCGTCCCGCACGATGCTCCCCGCGCCGACGACGACGATCGGTCGAGGGCTCGTAGGAAGCGGCCACGACTGAGGCAGCAGTTCAACCATTGAGCGTGAAAACCAGTTCCATTTGCGCCCACCATTCGCCAGGTTTCGCGTCCGCCACCGGTTCCTGGAATGACTCCATCAGCCGTTGCCACTCAGCCCGACGAGGATGCCCGGCCTCGTAGGCGGCGAAGTCCCGCTCGGGTTCGAACTCGTCCGTGGTGTCCATCACCATGAACAGCTGCCGCCCCAGCAGCCAGATACGCATTTGCAGGATCCCCGCGCCCCGCAGGCCTACCGCCACCTCCGGCCAGATGTTGTCGTGGTGATCCCGGTACGCGGCGAATACCTCTGGTTCGTCGCGAAGGAGGATGGTCTGCGCGTAGGTCTTCATGACTCGCACTTCTCCTTGAGGGCGCGCCGTGGCTTCGCCGACACCCCATGTCTCTCCTGCGCGCGGGCAGCAGGCGGGCCCAAATCTAGCCGTTTTCCAGGAGTTTGGTCAGCATCTCCCGCAACTCCTCGTGGCCCTTCTCACCGAGGATCGCGGTGATCTGTTCCTCAATCCCCTGGATCGTCGTCTGGGCGGCGGCGATGCAGGCAACTCCGCTTTCGGTTAGGACCACGAGCTTCGCCCGGCGATCGGTCGGGTCCGGGCGCCGAACGACGTAGCCCAACTCCTCCAACTCGTCCACCAGCTCTCCCATGGCTTGCGGCGTTATATTCGCTCCGCGCGCGAGGTCGGTCAGTCGCGACCCATCCGGTTTGATCTGAGAGAAGACGGCGGAATGGGACGGTTTCTGGGGGAATCCCGATCCAACGACGCCATCGACGATCTTGAAGCCGAGAAGGCTGTAGGCGCGGCCCATCATCCCGATCGTGTTCATTCTCTGGCGGGCGGAGTCTTGACGAGGCGTCATCGAATTCTCTAAGGTTCCCTGAATAACAGGCAGCCTTATTAAAATTCGACTGCCAGCCAGGAGCCAGCATGCAACTCGGAGCTTTCCTCAACAACCCACGGCGAGTCGCCGGAGTGTGCGGGCTGACGTTCTTGATCTTGTTCGTCATCGGCGGCCCCGTGCTGCAGGGCACCACGCCCACCATGAACGACAGCGCAGCGGACATCCGCAACTACTGGGTCGACAACGGCGACCAGTACCTGACCGGGGATTTCTTCTTCTCCATCGGCATCATGGTCTTCTTTTTGCCGTTCATCCTTGCCCTCCAGAGCGTCCTCGAACCGGGGGACAAGAGTGGCGGAATGTGGCCCCGGATCATGGTCGCGGGCGCGCTGGTCGCGATTGCCCTCGGCGGAGCAGGCGCGGCGGCCGGCGGCGCGATTGCCTTGAGCGGACCTGACACGCTGGACGATTCGACGCTGACGCTGGCGACCGGGATCATGAATTACTCCCTCGCGGGACTCGGCTACGGTTTTGCCGTGCTGCTGCTTGCCGCAAGCATCGTGATCGCCCAGAGCGCTGTGCTCTGGCGTTGGCTGGCAGCGCTCGGCGTGCTCGCGGCCGTGGCGAGCGTCCTCGGGGGACTGTGGGTGCCCGCGGGCGATCAGGAAGGCGTCTTCGGTGTTATCGGGTTCATAGGGCTCAACCTGGGCCTTCTGTGGGTGTTGCTCATCGCGGTGCAGCTCCTGCTGCCAGCCAGGGGTGAGCAAGCCGAGTCGGCGACGACGATCGCTAGCCCGTCATCCTCCCGCTAGCTGATCCGCTAGGCTTGCCGCTGCGTCAGTTCGACCACGCCCCGTCGATGATGTGCACCGCGCCAGTCGTGTACGAAGACTCGTCCGAAGCCAGATAAAGCGCGGCGAACGCCGCGTCCAGGTCCCAGCGCTGGCGCGGACGATCACCGGTGTCGTTGGAGATGGCGCGGATCTCGCCGCCCGGCACGCTCAGACGCAGCGCCGCGTGCACCACCGCCGCGCCCTCCATCGCCTCGGCGACGGCTCCGGTGCGGCGCACCACCTCGGCGGCGGCGGCGTCGGTGCCGGAACAGGTGGCCACGGTGGCGATCGCCCCGCGCCGCGCGCCCTCCGGCGCCAGCGTCGCCACGCGGTCGCTCGTGGGCACTCGATTGCCGGCGAAGGGTC
>CAZKZR010000220.1:0-5758 GCA_964557245.1 uncultured Anaerolineaceae bacterium
ATCATGGCCAGGGCGCTCATCGTCCGCCATCGTACGGGCATCGGCGCGTTCGCCATAGCTGTCCGGCAAAGGGGTGTTTCCACTCGCCCGGGGGCGGCGCGCTGCACCATACTTACCCCATGGCACGCGATTTCCTCCGCGAACGGTTCGAAAGCGAGCGCCGCCGTTCGGCCTTCCTCTCGTTCCTGCCCGCCACCGGCATCGGCATCATCGCTAGCGACACCTGGATAGCGCCCTGGGCTGGTGTCCCCGGTGGACTCCTCGCCGGAGGCGTCGCCTATGCGCTCGTCTGGACGTACGAATCTCTGATGTGGCGGAAACACCATGGCCACTGACGCCGAAACCGGTGGGCTCTCCCATCTCGATGCCTCCGGCGCGGCCCGCATGGTTGATGTCTCGGATAAAGCCGAAACGTCCAGGGTGGCCCTCGCCGAAGCCCTCGTCAGGATGAAGCCCGCAACCCTCGCCCTCATCCAGCAGGGCGGCATGCCCAAAGGGGACGTTATCGCCACGGCCCGCATCGCCGGGATCATGGCAGCCAAGCGAACGCCGGACCTCATCCCGCTTTGCCACCCCCTGCCGGTCACCGGCGTCACCGTGGAACTCTCGCCGTCTGGAGATGACACGTTGCTCATCCGCGCCACCGTCAAGACCACCGGGAAAACGGGCGTGGAAATGGAAGCGCTGACCGCCGCATCCGTCGCGGCGCTGACGGTCTATGACATGTGCAAAGCTGTCGAAAAGGGCATGCGCATCGAAGGCATCCGCCTCCTCGAAAAGCACGGCGGCAAATCCGGAGACTGGCTCGCGGGCTGACCAAAACCAAAGAGACCGGGCAATCTGCCCGGCCTCTCGCGACTGACTAACGATCACCGACCACTAGCCCAGCTTTTTGATCTCCTCGATCAGGGCCGGGATGACCTTCTTGTAGTCGTCGACGATAGCGAACTTGCTGACCTTCACCATGTTCGCATCGGCGTCCTTGTTGATGGCGACGATGTTCTTGGAACCCGCCATGCCCGCCATGTGCTGGCTCGCGCCAGAGATAGCGACGGCGATGTAGAGGTTCGGCGAGACCGTCTTGCCGGTCAGGCCAACCTGCTGTGAAGGCGGGTACCAGCCGAGGTCGCAGGCGGCGCGGCTTGCGCCGGTTGCGCCCTTCAGCAGGCCAGAAAGCTCTTCCAGCATGCGGAACGCGCCCTCATCGCCCAGGCCGCGGCCACCGGAGACCACCACGGGGGCGTCTTCGATGCGGATGCCGGTGCTTTCTGCCTTGCTCGTGCCGGTCACTTTCACGCGAGGTTCGCCCGCGGCGTCGACGGTTGAGACAGAGCCGCTGCCGGCAGCCCCTTCTGGCGCGTCGAACGACTTCGCCTTCACCGTGGCCACGGCGGGCGAGTTCTTGAAACCAACCACGGCGCGAGCGTTGCCGCCGTACGCCGAACGGGTTGCCTGGAGCTTCCCGCCTTCGATTTTCAATTCGACGCAGTCCATAGCGACGGCGGTGCCGAGTTTGAAGGCGATAGCCGGGCCGAGGTCTCGGCCGAGGCTCGTCTGACCGAGGAGGACGATGTCCGCCCCGCTCTGTGCAAGCGCTGCCTCCACGGCCGGGACGTACGCGTCCGCGGTGCCCGTTGCCAGGTTGGCGTTGGTTGCGGCGATTGCGTTGTCCGCGCCCGCCGCGATCAGGCCCTGGGCGAGCGACGCATCGCCGGCGACGAGGGCCGTGACGCTTCCGGCCCCTTCGGCCGAGAGCTTCTTGGCGGCGCCGATCAGTTCACCGGAAATCGGTGACAGCGCGCCATCGACTGCTTCTGCGATTACGAGGATTCCAGCCATTCGTAGCCTCCCTTAGATCAGCTTCGCGGCGCGGAGTTTCTGCGCCAGGTTGCGAGCCTTCTCTTCGGGCGAATCGCCCTCGATGATCTCGACGTTGCTTTCCACCTTCGGCACGTACAGCGCCTCCAGCGTGAGGTCCCGGTTCCCGGCGCCAAGCTGGTCCCCGATCCCGAGGTCGCCCGCGCCCCAGACTTGCACGGTCTTCTTGGCGGCGAGCATGATCTGGCGCAGCTGCGGGTAGCGCGGTTCGCCAAACTCGTTCGAAATCGAAACGACGGCGGGGGTGTTCACTTCCACCGTCTGGAAGCCATCGTCCAGTACCCGCTCGACCTTGAGCGCGCCGCCGGACTTCTCGATTGCCTTGGCCAGGGTCACCACCGGCACGCCGAGGATGCTCGCGACGCCGGTTGGCACCACGCCCATGTCCCAGTCCGCCGCAGCGCGGCCCATCAGCACCAGGTCAGCGCCGCCCAGCTTCTGGATCGCCGCGCCAAGGGCCTTGGCCGTCTGGAAGTTGTCGATGCCGTCGAACTCGGCGCCCGTGATGAGGATGCCTTCATCCGCGCCCATGGCCAGCGCGTGCTTGATCGCATCGCGAGCGGTATCCGGGCCGAGCGAGATGACGGTGACTTTTCCGCCGCCATCGGCCTCGTTCAGGCGCAGGGCGGCCTCAGTCGCCTGCGGGTCGTACGGGTTCACCACGGGGGCGATGCCCTGTGCGGGGATGACCTTCTTGGCCGCTTCGTCCACCTTGAACGAAGCCGCCGGGGTCTCCGGGTCTGGAATTTGTTTTACACAGACGATGATGTTCACGCGGCTAATCTGCCTCCTGCGCGCAACCCGGACGGTGAATCTGAGTGAGTCCGGGGAGAATCCAATTGGGTCGGTGGGGCAAACCCGCAGCAGGGTAGCACAAGTCACCAGTCTGTGAAATCTCTCACACGGTCGCGCCAGGACGCGATTAACCTTCGCATCCGCCGCGCCGCGAATCGCCCATCGTGAAGCCTCAATCGCCGCGCGGTATAGTCCGGAGCCATCGGCACACCGCCGAGCCACTCTTTCGGTGTGCCGCAGGGGACAGCATGGCCGAAGCAAAACCACCGCTCGATGGACTGATTGCGGTCGATTTTTCAACCGACCGCGCAGAACTCGCTGGCCGCTTGCTTGCCGAACTCGGCGCCGAAGTGTTTAAGGTCGAACCGCCCCAGGGCGCCGAAGCCCGCCGACTCCCGCCGTTCGACGAGTCGCGCGCTCACGCCGACCCCGACCGGTCGCTCTACTGGGCATCCGTCGGCGCCGGCAAGAAGAGCGTCGTCGTTGACCTGGAAGATCCCGCCGCCCGCGAATCCCTGCGCGGGTTGCTCTCCCACGCAGACTTCCTCATCGAAAGTTTCGACCCCGGCGAAATGGGCCGCCTCGGCCTCGGCTACGCCGATGTAGCGGCGCTCAATCCTGGCATCATCTACGCCTCGGTCACGCCCTACGGCCAGGACGGCCCTGATGCCCACTCGCCAGCCACCGACCTTACGCTTGAAGCCGCCGGCGGACTGCTCGGCCTCCAGGGAGATCCGGACCGCCCTCCCGTGCCAGTCGGCTACCCCCAGGCCTCGTTCCATGCAGGCACACAGGCCGCCGCCGATTGCATCATCGCCCTCAACGAACGCGAACGCTCCGGCCTCGGTCAACACCTCGATGTTTCGATGCAGGCCGCCATCGTTTGGACGCTGATGAGCGCCACGGGCTACCCCAAAAACACCGGAGGCGATCCCCCTCCCAGCGGACCCAACCGCATCATCCCTGTGCCCTCGCCGGTCCCCGGTATCGCGTTTCCAAAGCAGTGGGAATGCGCCGACGGCTACATCACTGTCCAGCTCGCCGGGGGACGCGTAGGCAAAACGCCGCTTCAGACGGTGCTCGAATGGGCACGAGCCGACGGGCTGGTGCCCGAACACATCGCGGCGCGCGATTGGAGCGCCTGGGTGATGGACCTCGTGGCAGGCCTCCTGCCCCTTGAAGAAGCCCAGCAAGCACTCGAAATCGTCGGCCAGTGCTTCAAGCTGCATACCCAGCACGAACTCATGCAGCTCGGCTGCAACGGCGGTCTCCTGCTCGCCCCGATCCTCTCCGTCGAGGGCGTCTTCACCGATCCTCAGCTCAAGTCCCGGGACTACTGGCGCACCGTCCTCGGCCGGGTGCATCCGGGGTTGCCGGTTCGCCTTTCCGGTACCCCCATGCTCGATCCGCAACGCCCGCCGCGCCTCGGCGAGCACCAGGCCGAACTCGCACGCTTCACTGTCCGCCAGCCCGTCATCCACGGATCCGGGAGCCGCAAGCGCGCCTTCGAAGGCCTCAAGGTCGCTGATTTCGCCTGGATCGGCGTCGGCCCAATCGTTTCCAAGGCGCTCGCTGACCATGGCGCGACCGTGGTCCACGTCGAATCCGCAGGCAGACCCGATCTCCTGCGGACGATTCCTCCGTTCAAGAACAACATCGCCGACCTCAACCACGCGCAGTTCATGGCGAATTTCAACAGCTCCAAACTTGGCCTCAACATCGACCTCAATACTCCGGGCGGCCGCGAAATCGCCAAACGGCTCATCGATTGGAGCGACCTCGTCACAGAGAGCTTCACCGCGGGCGCGTTCGAACGCCTCGGATTTGGCTACGCGGAACTCTCCAGGGACCGCCCGGAACTGCTGATGTTCAGCACCTGCCTGCGTGGTCAATCAGGCCCGCAGCGCGGCTACGGCGGCTATGGTGGCCAGGGCGCCGCCCTCGCCGGCATCTACGGCCTCACCGGCTGGCCCGACCGTCCACCCTGCGGGCCATGGGGCGCCTATACGGATTTCGTCGCGCCACGCTATGGCGTCGCCGCGCTCGCAGCCGCCATCCGCCACCGGGACCGCACCGGCCAGGGTCAGCACATCGACCTCTCCCAGGTCGAAGCCGCCATCCACTTCGTCGAACCGGTCATACTCGATTACACCGTCAACGGCCGCGTGGCTCCGCCTGCCGGCCACGAATCCCTTTACGCCAGCCCGTACGGCGTCTACCGCACGGCCGGCCTCGAAGAGTACGTGGTCCTCTCCTGCGAGACTCGCGAGCACTGGCGCGCGCTCTGCTCCGTCGCGCCGCTGTCCGCGTTCTCGGGCGCCGAATTCGATGACCTCCAGACGCGCCTCGCTCACGACCGCGAAATCGACGCGGCCCTCGAGCCCTGGTGCGCCGGATTCGAAGTCAGCGACCTCGTCACGAAGCTGAAGCGCGCCGGCGTCCCCGCCGCCTCCGCGTTGCGTCCCTCCGAACTTTACGAAGACGCCCAGCTCAAGCACCGCGACTTCTTCAAGTGGCTCAACCACACAGTTATGGGTCCCACCCCGTATGACGGCCCGGTGACCCTGTTCAGCGCAACGCCACCGCAGTACACCCCGGCGCCCTGCCTCGGCGAACACACGGAGATGGTCCTCAAAGACTTTCTGGGCATGACTGAACCCGAAATCATCCGCTACGCGGAACAGGGCACCTTCGTTTGAGCAAAGAGGCGTCAAATAAGTTCGAGGAGTTCATGACCGGCCGATGCCCGGGCCACGGCGGCTCAACCCAAAGCTAGCCGTCTCACTGGCCGCGCTGTTGCGCCGCGTGTAAGAACCCTGTCTCCAATCGGTCTAACAAGTGCCCGCCAATGGGACTCACCCTCGGAGACCTTAAATGAACGCCACCGCCATCCGCCGATTCGCCTTTGGGGCGCTCGCCGCCACCACCATGCTCGCTTTCGTCCCCTCCGCTGCCGGCAGCGCCCAGGCGGCTGAACCCGCACGCATCCAGACCGCGAACAACCTCAAGCAAATCGGCATCGCCGTGCACGACGGCGACGGCGATGTGGACGGCCGGGATTTCCTGGTCTGGCAGCGAGGTACGT
>CAZKZR010000221.1:0-5758 GCA_964557245.1 uncultured Anaerolineaceae bacterium
ACGCAGCCATGTGTTCAACACAACGAACCGGGGAAAGCGCGGGATCGCGTTAGACCTGACTACTGACAAGGGCCGAGAGATCGCACTGGATCTCATCGCGACCGCAGATGTGATGGTTGAGAACTACGCGCACGGCGTCATCGAGAAGCTCGGGTTGACCTGGGAGGCCGTCAGCCAGCGCAACCCGGCGCTCATCATGCTGCGGCAGCCGGGGTTCGGGTCCTACGGCCCAGAGTCGGGGTACGTCGTCTTCGGGAACACCATCGAGGGCATGTCCGGGCTGAGCTCGCTTCTCGGTTACGAAGGCGGCCCTCCGACGATGTTGAGCAACGCTTGCGGCGACCCGGTCAGTGGGCTCGGTGGGACGGTCGCCGTTCTTGCGGCGCTGGAAGGGCGGGCTCGCGACGGGAAGGGGCGATTACTGGAGTGCGCGCAACTCGAAGGATTCTTGCCGATGGTGTCGGAGGGACTCATCCGCTATCAGGAAAGCGGGGAGGTGCCGGCTCGGCGCGGAAACCGGCGGTTGGGCCATGAGCCTTCCGGATGCTTCGCGCTTGGAGATGACCGATGGCTAGTCATCGATGTGCAGACTGACGAACAGTGGTCAGCGCTGGCAGACGCGACGGGCAACTCCGCTCTCCAGGCTTCCGTGTTCCAGACGCGAGAGGTCCGGGCCGCACGAAGGGAAGAGATCCTGCGGGCGATCCAGGAGTGGGTGACCACTGCGGCGGAATCGGGCGTCGCCGCGGCATGCGAGGCAGCGGGCGTGCCATATTCCAGGGTCTTTAATGAGAGCGAGGTGCTGGGCTTGGAGCCATTGATCGCCAGCGGATTCTGGCAGGGCATGGAACGCGAACCCGTGGGTTTCCACCTTTATCCGACGGTTCCCTACAGCCGCGACGGTGTCCATCCGACGACGGAAGTTCCGGCGCCATACGTCGGTCAGCACAGCGATGAAGTGCTCGAGGCCTTGGGATACACGCACGACGCCCGCACCGAACTCGTCAGCGCGGGCGTCACTGGACGGCTTCTCGTCCCGACCTCGTGACTCTACTTCTTCAGGGTTTGGACCAGCTCGGCCTTGCTCATCCGGGAACGGCCGGCTACGTCCCGCTGGCGTGCGCGGTTGTACAACTCGTCGCGCGTGAGTTCCTCGAGCGGCAAGTTCGGATTGCCTGTCCCCTGGGTGCGCTTGTTCGGCGTGCGGCCTTCTTCGCGGCGCCCCTTGTTCACCGTGCGCCCGGCGATCTCAGCGGCCTCTCGCGTTGAGCGGCCGGCGTCGAGTTCGCTTTCCTTGATGTGGTCGTACTTGCGTTCGTCTTTTTTCGTCCAGCCGCGGGGCATACGGGACTCCTTACCAGTCGAGAATCCATTCGCGATGGCCGCTGGACCAGCGCGTCCCGAGATGAGCAGTGATGCCTTCATCAGCGCCGTGGCGAACGAGCACTTCGCGGCCGCCCTTGCCGAAGTAGTAGGTCAGCAGTTCGCCGTTGCCCTTCGAGCAAGCAACTGCGTGCCCGCCGGTGGGCGACGACAGTTCGCGCCCAACTGCAATCAGCTTCGCCGTCGTCGGGTGGTAGATGCGGAGCGCCAGGTCACCGTCACGCGGCAACATACTGGGCTCGTTGGAGAACCTCTTCGGCAGGCCAGTTGCGGAACATCTTCTGGGCGCCGCAGGAGAGGCACTGACCTTCGCTCGTAGGCCCTTCCACTTCGTTAATGCGCCAGTGGTGGGTGTGCGTCCGGGGGTTGGTAGGTCCGGTGGTGGAATCAAGCATTGTCGGTTCGCTCCTTCGAAAAGGTGGTAGCGAGGAGCATGCCGAAAAGGCGATTTCAGCCACCTAACCGGTATTACCGCGGAGGATTACAGAATCGCAACAGGCTTACGAGGAAGGCGCGAGCGTTCAGCAGGTGTCCAGTGCACATGCGAGCGGCTTATGTGCAGTACGCCGTTCCTGCTAGGTGTTGAGGCGCTTTAAGTACTCGACTTCGAGCGCGAGTGTGCGGTCGATAATCCAGCGGAATACGAAGCGGGCGAGCTCGCCATCGAGCCCATAGCGCTCCGCGGCGGTGGCGGCGTCAGCCAGGACGGCTTCTTCGCGCACGCGATCAGTGAGACGTTCGGCGAGCGAAGCATCGTCAGCCAGCAGCGTCAAGAGGTCTGGCTCGCGTTGCACCTTCGCGAGGGCGATATCGCGACCGACGTTGATCCGCTCGTTCAGCAGTTCTAGTAAATCTGCATCGCAGTAGGCCGTTTCGCCGTAGCAGTTGGGGTCATCCTCGGGCGCGCACAGGCGCGGCAGCACCTCACCTGTGTAGAACGCCTCAAGGTCAGCGCGGAGGGCGATTTCGACCTTCTCTGCCGACCGCGGCGGCGCGGCCCGCCGGGGACTCTCGCCGCGGGCCTGGCCCGCAGCGCTCAGGGGGAACTGGTCTGGGAAGTCGTAGCGTCCGAGCGAGGCGTGATACGTCTCGAGGCCTTCGATAGCGAAATCGAACAGTGACACCCCCGGCCGGGAAGGGATTTCGATCGCGCCAGCCTGGTACACCGGCTTGTTCAATGGAAAGCCGGCGCGGTCGTGCAACCGCATGAGGATGCGGTCGGTCATCTTGGTCAGTTTCAGCCGGACAACCGAAAGGTCGAGGGTTGGAGCGGTCATCGAAGACTCCGGGGAAGGGCCCTCCTAAAGAAAGAGGGCCCTGCTATGGAACGAACTAACGCTTGGAGATGACGTCGACTTCCGCCAGCTCCTCCGCGGTCAGGCGCCAGTTGCCTGCGGCGACATTCTGGGACACCTGCTCCGGCTTCGTGGCGCCAGCGATCACGCTGCCGACGTGGGAGAGGCTTGCGAGCCAGCCGATCGCGAGGTCGACCATCGTTTTGCCGCGCTGCTCGGCGAACTCTTCCAGCTTGCCCAGCATTTCGTAGTTCTTATCAGTGAGGATGCGCGCGGCCATCGGACCGGCGCTCGCAAGGCGGGTGCCGCCAGGCAGGTCCTGGCCCTGCTTGTATTTGCCGGTCAGAAACCCACTGGCCAGGGGGAAGAACGGAAGGATGCCCACGCCGTACTGGTTGCAGGCGGGGACGAGCTCGTTCTCTATCCGACGCTCGAGCAGGCTGTATTCATTCTGGGCGCTGATGAACGGCGTGTATCCCCCACGCTGGGCGGTGAAGTGGGCCTCGGCGGCCTGCCATCCCGCGTAATTGGAATGGCCGATGTACCGGACCTTGCCGGCGCGGACCAGGTCATCCAGCGCGCGCAGCGTTTCTTCCATGGGTACCGTGGGGTCTGGCCGGTGCATCTGGTAGAGGTCAATGTAGTCCGTATCGAGGCGGCGGAGCGAGTCTTCGACTGCAGACATGATGTACTTGCGCGAGCCGCCGCTCTTCATTGGGCCTTCGCCCATCTTCATCGCGAACTTGGTCGCGATGACTACGTCGTTGCGCTTGCCCTTGAGGATCTTGCCGAGGAATTCTTCGCTTTTGCCCGCTCCGCCGTAAACGTCGGCGGTATCAAAGAGATTGATGCCCTCGTCCAGGGCTTTGTGGACGACCGCCTGGGACTGGTCAAAATCACAGCGCATCCCGAAGTTGTTGCAGCCGAGACCGACTACGGAGACCTGCAGCCCTGAACGGCCGAGGTTCTTGAATTCCATGGTGAGCTCCTGAGCGAACGTGAGTGGGGGAAGTATATAGAGAGCAGCCAGAACGGTGGCGCCAGCGCGATGGGCGGTCTGGCACGCGGACGAGACGGGCACGAGCGAAGGGCAGCAAAAAGCCGCGGGCGGGAGTGTGGAGCGGACACAGCTCCCGGCAGCGCGGCACCTTCACTATAGCGTCCACCAGCTAGGCTGGGAACCGGGCCGCCCATTCTTCTAACGATACTTCTGCGACGTTCGCGATAAACGAAACGCCGTGGTAAAAGCCCGCCACCTCACAGGCCTCGAGGAACTGCTGGTCGTCCCATTCCTGGCGCAGCTGCGCGCGCAGCTGCTCCGGGAGCCGCGAAGTGGCGCGAAGGGACTCGGCGAACTCCAGGACGGCACGGTCGTGCTCTGACCAGGGAGCAGAGTCAACGGCGGAGCTGCCGGTCGCGTTCAGCTGTTCCGGGGTAAGGCCGGCTGCGGCGCCATAAATGCGGACGTGGACGCCCCATTCGTACTCGCAGCCATTGAGAAAGCACGTGCGGAGGATGATCAACTCGCGGTCCCGTACCGGGAGGACGCCGCGACCCAGGTTGTGCGCTCCCAGCGTGCCCCATGCGGCCAACATTGGGAGATGCCGCGCCATAGTCCTGAAGAGTCGCAGCGGCTCGCGGCTGCTGCGGCTCATCAGGATCGAAAGCTGTTCAGCCGTGGATGCGTCATACGGAGGGTCGAGCGGTGAGATAAACGAAGCCATTGGGCCTGTGGTCCTTGCTACGGAAAGCGTAGCTACACCGTAGCGTGCTACGCTTTCCGTAGCAAGTGAACGACAGCACATCTCGCGGCCGGCGGCATGCACCGCTTCCAGGGAAGCCGGTACGGGGGTCTTCCAGCGGGCGCCCTATCATGGCGGCCCTGGACTTGCTGGGCCGCCGGTGGACACTCCGCATTCTGTGGGAGCTTCGCGACGGACCGCTCGGATTCCGGGAAATCCAGGGCCGCTGCGATGGCATGTCCCCTACCGTCCTGAGCCAACGGCTATCGGAGCTTACGACGGCCGGGATCATGTCTCGCACAACGAAGCAGGAATATGAGTTGACACCCCAGGGCGGGGAGTTGCTGGCGGCCCTGCGTCCGCTCAGCGAGTGGGCGAGTCGCTGGTCTCCCGAACCTGTCCAGCCGGCTGCAACAACTCCAGAAGCGAGCGGATGATCCTGTCCGGCTGCACAGCTGAGCCGGCAGGGAGTCCGGCTCCCGCATGGTCGTGCCAGACAGCAAACATGCCGAGTCGCTGGGGAGCGGCGACTTCCCAGTCGAGGTTATCGCCCACCATCCATGCCTCGTGCGCGTCCACGCCCAACTGAGCCATGGCATGCCGGTAGGCACGCTCGTCCGGCTTTCCGAACCCGTGCTCGCCTTCGATCTGGATGTGGTGAAAGTGCGCTTCCAGGTTGAACCGGGCGAGCTTGGCGCGCTGCGTCTCGCCTGAGCCGTTCGTCACGAGGGCGAGGCGGACGCCGTGGTCCCGCAGTGCCTGCAGCGCTTCGATGGCCCCGGGAAACGGCTGATATCGCTGCTCACGAAGGCTGGAAAAGCGGTCGGCGAGAGCTGACGCGACATCTGTGGGGATAGACGGCCCGCCATTGCGGAAGACAGCCTCGAAGGCTAGCCGGACGACCTCCCGCCTGGCGGGAAACATCTGTTGGCGCCAGAGCCGGTGCCGTTCAGGGTCCTCCCAGAATGAGTCTGCGGAGCGTTGGATTGCGGCAGCGACGTCGTCGGGCGACAGGCCTCGAAGTTCGCCCTGGTACTCCGTCGCGACCTCCAGCCAGAGCGCGCCGGCGTTGGTGTACGCATCGAGGATGGTGTCATCAAGGTCGATGAGCATCGCCGGCGGCAGGTGCGGCAGCATGGGGAGAAGTCTAAGTCGTCAGGCGAGTGTCCGTGGCGGCTACTTTTTGCCGCTTCTGCTTGCCGTTCTTCCTGGGCGGCGGAGTTGTGTCCGGGTTGCCGGTCTTCGGTCCGAACGTCATCGGGATGCCGATGTCAGCGTCTCCCCACCAGGTAACGCGGACTTCTTGGTTCCTGCGACCGTACAGGTGTACATGCATGA
>CAZKZR010000222.1:0-5754 GCA_964557245.1 uncultured Anaerolineaceae bacterium
GGATGGTCCTGTGGGCCGTAAGGTCGTGTCTGTGAGCGACGAGTTCCGGGTAGCTCAGATGGTTAGAGATGGGCTTCTCCCGGGAATACGCTTCACAGATGAGGAGGTCGGCATCTCGCGCGGCTTCGGCCAGGGCGGTCGTCCACGCGGTGTCGCCGGAGTAGGCGACGGACTTGCCGCCGACCTCGACACGCAGGTGCAATGCAGGCGCTCCGCTGGCATGGTCAGCCTGAAAGGCAAGGATTCGAGCGGAGCCGACCCGCGTTTCCTCACCGGCGCGAACTTCCGAGAACACCGTTGAGAAACGCCGTTGGACCCTGCTCGAGCCGGGGAAGAGAACTTCCATCGCTGCGGTGACTCGCTCCTCGGTGCCCTGGGGCCCCACGATGTGAAGGGTCTGCTCGCGGCGCGAGAACTGGCCATCGAGGATGAGGAAGGGCACTCCGCCGAAGTGGTCTCCGTGGAGATGGCTGATGACGACCGTGCCAATGGTGTTCGGAACGATCGAGAGCCGTTTCAACGCTACGAGCG
Source organism: uncultured Anaerolineaceae bacterium (assembly GCA_964557245.1). Classification (GTDB taxonomy): domain Bacteria; phylum Chloroflexota; class Dehalococcoidia; order Tepidiformales; family Tepidiformaceae; genus Amarobacter. Next base: position 532 of record CAZKZR010000222.1, read on the forward strand.
AAGTGGCGCCGCAATCGAGCAACAGGCGCTGGGCTTCGTGGTCGACCATGATGCATGCCTGAAACCGTCCCCCGCTGCCGAAGGCGTCTCCTGAGCCGGCGAACGTGACCGTGACCCCTCCGTTCATGCGGTTGCCACGATGGAACCGATCTCCTCGAGGATCGCTTGGCACTCGTCGTCTTCGTTGTAGAAGTGCGGCGCGATTCGTATGCCGGCCCCCGGCCGGTAGTCGATGACAAAGCCCCTGCGGATGAGCTCTTCTTTGACTTGCTGCGCATTCGGGACGTCAACAGTGACGTGGTTGCCGCGCTTTTCGAAGTCCCGGGGCGAGTTCACGGTGTAGCCGCGTTCGAGTGCGCCAGCGTAGATGATCTCGGTCTGACGCCGTGCGTTCTCACGGATGCGCTCGACGCCGACTTCGCGGATCACCTTGTAGCCTTCCCGCGCCTGGTAATAGGCGGGCATGTTCGGGGTGCCGCCGGTGAAACGCGCGATGCCTTCGGCGTATTCGATTGGCGGCGCTTCGAACCCGAACGGGCGCGCGTGCGAGAACCAACCGCTGAGGCGGGGCTCGAGGCGTTCGATGATGTTGGGGTTCGCGTAGAGGTAACCAGCGCCAGGCCCGCCACAGAGCCATTTCACGGAACCGCCGACGAGGAAGTCGACATCCAAATCCACGACGTCGAACGGAACCGCGCCCATCGACTGGTAGGCATCGAGGACCACGAGTGCGCCGTGCCGGTGTGCCTTTTCCACGATAGGGCGCACGTCCACAAGTTCCGCTGTGCGAAACAGAACGTGAGAGATGACCACCAACGCCGTTCGGTCGCTGATGGCTGCCAGGAGGTCATGCTCGGGGTAGACGAGTGGGTCCGTGCTGACGCGCACGACTTCCGCGCCGATGCGGCGCTGGGCATCCAACAGGTACTCCACGGTGGGGAACTCACCTGCGCAGTGCACGATTTGATTGCGCGGGACTTCGAACTCGATGCAGGAGAGGATCTCCGCGAGCGCATTGGTCACGTTCTGGGCCATGGTCATGCTGCCGCGAGGGGCATGAACGATGTCCTCCAGGATTGCCGCGACGTTCGCGACTTCGGGAAGCCACGTATCCCAGGCGACCACGCCTTCCGTAGCCCAGAGCCGGGTGTATTCCGCAAGTGAGTCGTTGACCGAGGCCGGCATGGCGCCGAGGGAGTTGTTAATCAAGTACGTCTTGCTGGCGAGGATCGGGAACTTTGGGCGCCAGGAAAGCAAATCGGGCATGCCGGTCAGCATGCCCGATTGTCACGTTCGCGAACAGGGACTACTTCGGGAGGCCAACCATGATTTCGCCGGCTTCGATCTTCACCGGGTAGGTCTGCATGTCCTCGGCGCCCATGCTGGGGCGGGAGACCTTGGGCATCGGGAATGCCTGGTAGGGCATGGGGATGAACTTGATGACGCTCCAGAGCTTCGACTGAAGGCCGCCCAGGAGGGGATGGTCGTTGTTCCAGGACGAGGTGAACGGCTGCCGGACGGCCTTACCATCTGTGACTGCGAAGCGAGCACCGTGGAATGGGCACGTGACGCACCCATCCTGCACGGGCATCGGCTTGATCGGGGAGCCGGGCAGGCCGCCGAGAGGAAGGCGAGCGTGAGAGCAGAGGGCGTTCATCGCATAGATGTCATCGCCCTGCCGGACGATGAGGACGCGCTGGGCGCGGAGCCGCATTTCCTTCGGCATGCCGTCGGTGTAATCGCGAACGAGGCCGGCCTTGGCCCACTTCGTCATCCTGGCGTGCGCCTTGTTGTCTTTCGCCTTGAAGGGAACGGGCGCATCGAGGCCGAGGAGCGGAGCGACCACGACCTGCATCAGGCCACCGGAAACGAGACCCATGGCGAGGAAGAACAGTCCGCCGAGCGTGTTGTCCGAGGCGGTGGTGGGGTCCCCCGGGAAGAAGAGCATGATGATGCCGGCCGCGATCAGGCCGATGCTGGCAAGGCCCCACGTACCGAGAATCGAAACACCCAGGAAAGCGAGCGCAGGTGACACAGGCCGAATCCTCCCGGAGGTGGATACTACTGCGATTGTGCAGAAATGCGCAAAGCTTCCGAAGCGGATTCAGGCCCCGGAATGATGTTCGGTCAGGCCTTCGAGGAGCACGCGAACACGTTCCGGAGAGGCAAGATGCTGGCGGATGCGGGACTCAAACCCCTGACGATCTTCGGAAGCGTGCCAGCGCCGCCAATCCCCGAGTCCAAACCACGTCGATATCACCACGATGTTGTGGGCGTCTTCGCTATCGCGAAGGGTCTCGCCAGTGATGTACCCAGGTTCGTCCAGGCAGCGAATGCGAAGGCTCCGGAGGAGTTCGAGCACGCGCCGTTCCTGGCCCGGAAGCACGCGTCGTTCGATTACCACTTTGACTGCCATCGCCTAATCCATATTGAGGGTGCGATAGCCGCGACGGAAGTACATGAGCGGCAATTTGTCGGGATCAAACGACGCGCCCACCACGCGGCCGATGGCGATGGTGTGATCGCCGCCGGGAAGGGCGTCTTCGAGTTCACAATCAATGTGCGCCAGCGCGCCGGCGATGAGCGGACTGCCAGTTTCCATAACGTGGACCGGGATGTCTGCGCCGAACGACGGTTCAGGGTTGCGGCCGGACTTCGAGAAGTAACCGGAAATTTCGTCCTGCCCGACGGAGAGGATGCTCACTCCGAAGTGCTTCGATTTGCGAATCATGTGCGGCAAGTGATTCGAATCCTGGAGGCTGACGAGGATGAGCCGGGGGTCCATGGAGAGGGACGAGAAACTTGAGACCGTGATGCCGTAAACGTCATCGTCGAGCCGGGTGGTCACAACGGTGACCCCCGAAGCCCAGGACCCCATTGCCCCCTTGAAGTCTTCCGGTGAGACGGCGGCCACGTTCGTTCCTCCCTAGAGCGACTGCAGGTTCGGCACCATGTCCCAGAGCGGGTGCACGGTGGTATCGATGAAGTAGCGGGCCATTGGGAGCGAAGCGATCAGCTGGTCCATTTCCCGAGCGTCGGCCGCATCGTAGATGGCGAGGACGCCCAGTCCCGTTTCGCGGTAGATGGCGCGAATTTTGCCCTGGTCGTACTGGGCTTTCACGGCCTTCAGTTGCTCGCCGACCACGCTCTGCCATGCATCGCCGGAAACGTCGTGGGGTTGGCGCGAATCGAGGCGGACGGAAAACAGCATGCGAGGCTCCTGAGGCGGGGTGGAGCCAGATTACAGGAGGCCGTGATGAGCCGCACGAAAACGCGCCCGTCAGCGAATGAGAAGCACCGCGGCGACGAACAGCCCATAGGAGATGACCGCAATACGGAGCCAGCGCTTCCCGAGGCGGCGGGCGAGACCGACACCAAGGTAACCCCCGAGCAGCGCGCCCACCGCCATGACCAGCGCCGGGAGCCAACGGACCGGGCCGAAGGCGACGAAGTACAGCACCGCGATGAGATTGATCAGCGCCGACAGCAGGCCCTTGAGGGCGTTGGAGTGCTGCAGATCATCCGGCAAGAGAATGCCGAGCACAGCCAGGGTGAGGATGCCGAGACCGGCGCCGAAATAGGCCCCATACGCGGCAAGGACAAAGATCGCGAGATGAAGTGCGAGTGGCACGTGATCTTCGTGCTGCGCGACAAGCCTGTGCGCCTGCGCCCAGCGCGAAAGCGAATCCTGGAAGGCCATCACCACACAGGCGAAGACAATCAGGAACGGCACGAGCGCATCGAAGGCTGATTCGGGTGTGCGCAAGAGAATGACTGAGCCGACCAGCGCCCCCACGATGCTCGCCGGGGTGAGCGCGGAAATGCGCCGGCGCTGGCGTTTGAGTTCGTCCCGGTAGCCATAGGAACCGCCGACGTAGCCGGGCCAAAGAGCAACCGTGTTGGTCACGTTCGAAGCCTTGGACGGATAGCCGGCGGCCAGGAGGGCGGGGAAGCTGACCAATGAGCCGCCGCCTGCGACGGCGTTAATGGCTCCCGCGGCGAACGCAGCGGCTGCGAGTCCGGTGGCCTGCAACGGGTCCATGCACTGGAACGCTGGCCGAACCGGAACCTATGCACCAGTCCGGCTACCATCCCGTCGTGGATTCCCGTCCCTTGCTCACCTTCGATATGGATGGGGTGCTCTGCCGCCCGCCCTTCGGTATCAATCCTGGTAGCGGTCAGGGCAAATCGCGCGAAGCTGAAGGGAAACGAGGCCTTCTCTGGGCCACGGAATCGTGGCGATACCGCTTCCGCAAGCCGATGCCGGGGGCGGTGGAGGGGTTCCGGCGCCTCGCCGAATCGCACCGATGCGCCGTGGTTACGGCGCGGGGCGGGCCGGCCGAAGCGCTCACGCGCAAGTGGTTCGAGCGCTATTTCGAATTTGTCCCCGAGCTCCACGTGCGCCCGGGTTGGGACGAAACCTCGGCCCAGTACAAGGCGCGCAAAATGCGGGAACTCCAGCCAGTCGCGCACTTTGAAGATGACCCGTTCACCGCGGCATGGGTGTCTGAACTGATCCCCAGGGTGTTTCTTGTGGATTGGCCTCGGAACCGGCGCCTGACCGGTGCCAATGTCACCCGGATTGCCACGCTTATGGAGGCTGTGCCCCTGCTCTCATAATGGGTTGCCGCATCCACTATCCTCTGCGCATGCAGTTCCGGCTGACGCCCGAGCAGATTGCCTTCCAACACGAAGTCCGCGAGTGGCTGGCGTCCGTGATGCGCCCTGAAATTGAGAGTTTTCCGTATTCGGAGGAGGAGCGGCCCGAGGAGTTGCGAGCGTTCAACAAGTTGATGGCCGAAAAGGGATGGATAGCGCCAGCATGGCCGAAGCAGTACGGAGGCATGGAACTCGGCGCTGTTGAGCAGCTCGTCTTCGGCGAAGAGATGGCCTATGCGCGAGCGCCAAACGGCGCACGGGGACCTGCGGTGGGGTACGCGGGACCTACCATTCAGATTGCGGGGACGGACGCGCAGAAGGCACGGCACCTTCCAGGCATCACGAACTGGGACGTTGTCTGGTGCCAGGGTTTCAGCGAGCCGGGCTCGGGTTCTGACCTGGCGAGCCTGCGCACCAGCGCGGTACGCGATGGCGACGACTGGATCCTGAACGGGACGAAGATCTGGACCAGCCACGGCCACTACGCCGACTGGATGTACTTGCTCGCCCGGACCGACCCTGAGGCGCCGAAGCACCGTGGGATTTCGTACTTCCTCCTCGATT
>CAZKZR010000223.1:0-5748 GCA_964557245.1 uncultured Anaerolineaceae bacterium
CGGCGAAAGCTTCGTGCCTGCCTAACGGTTATCGGGAGTATAGACCAAACGATTGGCATGCGAGCGCGCGAGTGGTTACTCAGATCCCTTGCTTGACCATCGACTCCACTGAGTAAGAACCATTCGCGTTTCGGCGAAAGACATACTTCCAGACCGCGTCCGAGAACGGGATGCCTACAAAGACCTCGAACGTCTCGCCGCGGTCCACGGCGTCAAAGAAGCAAAGGGTTTGCTCTCCACTCGGAGGCGCGACAAGGCATTCGCCGTCGAGCGGCCACGCGAGCGGGAGGTTGGCTTCGACTGCGGTTTTGACGACGTCGGGCAGCGGATGGCGCGCGAGGGGCAGCCACGGATAGTTTTCGAACGTGCCCGTAAGTTCGTTGTGACGCGCCGGCACCGACAACCCGTAGAGATTCGCGTACGGAGGGACGCTGCAGCCAATTCCGTCAAGCCGGGGCGGCCCGCCCTGTCCATTGCGATGGAACTTGAAGCACGCCACCAGCCTCGGGCCTGCCGACGGTACCACCGTCAGCGTCACGCTGATCCACTCGTCTCCGCAGTGGCCGCTGGGTGGGGACGTGCGAAAGCATCCGACAGCCGCTATGGCCAGCCCGCCCGGTCCATACCGGTCTGGGTACCCCGCGCCAGTCGGAAGGCGCTCGACGTATTTCTTCAGTGCGGGCGCGAACGTGGCAGGACTGGACGCACTGCCCTCCCCGCCGCTCGAGACGACGTAATACGGCCGCACTTCACCCGCCTGCGCTCCCGAGCATGCGTCGCCGGGGTCGAAAATGATGATTGGAAGCGGTTCGCCGGGCCGGGGACAGGTCACCGTTCGCGGCTCGCTTGCAGCCAGCATGTCCTCGGCGTGGTTGGCGTAGACACGGGCGAGGAGGTCAAACGCGGCTTCGCAAACATCCGCTTCAACCGGACAAGGCACCCCAACCGCCGGGGCCGGGAAGAGCGTCAAGCTGTCCCAGTCCGACGGAAGTGAGGTCTCTCCAGTCGGCAGCGGAGTAGCAACAGGTGTAGGCGTGCCTGCGGTAGACACGCCCTGAGGGGAAGGTTCGCCTTCACCGCCGCCCTTGCACGCTCCCAGCAGCAGCAAACTCACACAAAGCAGCAATCCAAGTCTCATGGTCATTCCAACGTACTACCGGCGATCCAGGTTCCCTCCGTTCCCGTGCCGCTTCTGACCCCTTTAACCCTCATCAGCTACGATGAAACGGCGTGGAGCACTTCTCGCTCTTAACGTCGATTGCCGTAGCCCTTGGTTTAGCACTCGGCGGTGGGATTACGGCCCGCCTCGCCGGGCTGTCACCAATCGTGGGCTACCTTGCGGCGGGCGTTGTCATCTCTCCCTTCACACCTGGCTATGACGCAGACCTCGATGCTCTACGCGAATTGGCCGAGCTCGGGGTCATCTTCCTCATGTTCGGCGTCGGGCTGCACTTCAACGTGCGCGACCTGCTGCGCGTGAAGAACATCGCCGTTCCCGGCGCCATCATCCAGATCCTTGCGGCCACGGCCCTCGGTGCCCTGGTGGCGTCGTTCTTCGGCCTGGGCGCCAAGGAAGGCATCGTTCTCGGCCTCGCCATCTCCGTCGCGAGCACCGTCGTGCTCATCAAAGCGCTTGAGGATCGCGCTCTCCTGGAATCCGTGCATGGGCGCGTAGCCGTCGGCTGGCTGGTGGTCGAAGACCTCGCCACCGTGCTCTTCCTCGTGATCCTCCCGTTCCTGAAAGGCGGCGACAGCACATCCGAGTTCCTGCAGGACGCGGGCATTGCCATCGGCAAAGCAGCGATCTTCCTCGGCGTCGGACTCGTCGTTGGCGCGCGCCTCATGCCCCGGCTGCTAGGTCTCGTCGCCCGCACGGGTTCGCGGGAGCTGTTCATCCTGGCGGTGGTAGCGATCGCGCTCGGCATCGCGACCGGCGCCGCCTGGTTCGGGCTTTCGGTAGCGATCGGGGCGTTCATCGCCGGCGTTGTGGTCTCGGAAACCGAGACGAGCAGCCAGGTCGCTGCCGACGTCGTCCCGCTACGCGAAGCCTTCGCGGTGCTTTTCTTCGTCTCGGTGGGCATGTTGCTGGACCCTGGCATCGTCAAGGACAACCTCGGCCTGACCGCTGCCATCCTCCTCGTGGTGCTGTTCGGCAAGACCATCGTGGCGGTGGTGGTTTCGGCGGCGTTCCCCTATCCCGCACGGACTGGACTTGTCGTTGGCGCCGGCCTCGCACAGGTAGGGGAGTTCTCCTTCATCGTGGCCGACCAGGGCTTGCACCTGGATATCCTCTCGACCAGCTCCTACAACGTGGTCCTTGCCGTTGCGGTAGCTTCGATCACCCTGAATCCGCTGGCGTTCAGCCTCGTCGCGCCGGTGGAGAAGCTGCTGAAAGGCAGGCCACCGATCTGGCGGTTCCTTGACCGCCAGGGGGAGCCACTATCAGCTTCCGAACGAATGCAGGACCACGCGGTGGTCTGCGGCTTCGGACGCGTCGGCGAGCTGACCGGCCACGCCTTCAGCCAGATAGGCGTCCCATTCGTCGTCATTGACGCCGATATCGAGCGCGCGCGGCGGCTCCAGGCTGCCGGCACCGCAGTCGTCTGGGGCGACTGCGCCTCGCTCGAGATCCTCGAAAAAGCATCGGTTGCCCATGCCCGGATCATCGTCGTGGCGACACCCGACGAGAGCTCGGCGCTCCTCGCCGTCGCCAACGCCCGGCGACTCAATCCATCCGCGCCGATCCTCGTCCGCGGCCGCGCCGCCGGCGAAATCGAGACCTTCCGCGGTCTCGGGGCCACCGAAGTTGTCGTCCCCGAACTTGAAGGCGGACTGGAGTTAATGCGCCAGGCGCTCATTGCCATGGGCAACGACGCCGAGGAGTCGCTCCACCTGAGCCACGCCGTCCGCGACATCCATTACCAGGCAGCCGAACACGACTAGTCCACCTCAGGCTGATGGATTGACCAGCACCTTCACATCGCTGTTCGGGCCGAGGAGCCGTTCGAATGCAGCTGGTGTACCCGCCCCGGAAACCACCGACGTGATGACCTGTTCCGTGCGCAGCGTTCCGCGTTCCAGCATTGCGATCGTCGTTTCGTAATCACCGCGGCTGTAGGCGAACGCGGCGCGCACCGTCACCCGCTTGGTGACCCAGCTGGAAGGCCGGATCGGGGCCGCATCGAACGAAACCCCCACCATCATCACGCTGCCGCCCGGCCTGACGACATCTACCGCTTGCTGAAGCGTGGATGGAACCCCCGCGGCGTCGAACACCACATCCGGGGCCCCGCCGAGCAACGACGCGAACTGACCTGGCACATCGGCGCTGGAACGGGGATCGAACACCGCGTCGGCGCCCATCGCGGTCGCCAGTGCGGCCCGCCCGGGGGAGGGCTCCGCTACGGCTACCCGCCTGGCGCCGGCCGCAATCGCGCACTGCAGCGTGAACAGTCCGATCGGACCCGCCCCGAGAATGGCGACGCGATCCCCCAGCTTCATGCCCGACAGCCGCGCTGCATGGACGCCAACCGCGGCGGGCTCGACCGAGGCCGCCTGCCGCTCGTCAAGCGCGTCCGGAACACGCATCAACCGTGCCGCGCCAATGCGCGCGAACGGCGCGTACCCGCCCGCGCCAAGCGAGGCGCCGCCCGCGGGCGCGGTGCCGGCGCGCGCCGCGTCGAGGCGGTAGTGCTGATAGCAAAGGTCGTATTCGCCGCGGATACAGAACGGGCAGTTCATGCATGGCTTCATTGGAGCGCCAACCACGCGGTCGCCTACTTCCCAGCCAGTCACCTTCTTCCCGAGTTCGACAATCGTCCCGCCGAACTCGTGGCCCATCACGATGTCGCCGCCGGCCATTTCACTGTCGTACAGGTGCAGGTCCGACCCGCAGATCCCGCAGAGGCCCACTTCGACGACGACTTCCAGGTCCCCCGCCACCGGGTCCGGGACTTCCTCGAACGACATGGACCGACGGCCGTGCAGTACTGGCGCCTTCACTTGAGCCCCTTTCCGGGCGCTACCAGCACCTTCACGTCGTTATTCCCCGCGGTGCCAAGCGTCTGGCAAATCTCGTCCACCTCTTCGAGTCCGACAATGCGGGTGACCATCTTCTCCGGCTGAATCTTCCCGTCCGCAATCAAGTCCAGCGCTGTGCGAAAGAGGTCCATCCCGCCGAGAGACGCCTTGATTTCGCATTCCTTGCCCACCATGGTCAGCGGCGAAACCTCGTCCAGCTCCATGTTCACGCCGGGCAAGATGACCTGCCCGCCGGGGCGGACCCACTCGATCGCCTTCTGCAGGGTGCCTTTGGCGCCGGCACATTCGAAGACCACGTCCGGTCCGCCCATTTCGCATTGGCTCTGGAAGAATGCGGTGACGTCCATTTCGCGGGGATCGAACACATCGGTCGCGCCACATTCGGCCGCCTTTTCACGCCGGCCGGCAGACGTTTCGAACACCCAGCACTTCGCGGGACTGGCGAGCAACACCGACTGAAGCACCAGGAGTCCAATCGGTCCCGCCCCGATAATTGCGACCGTGTCCCCGGGACGAACGCGGCTCGTGCGGGCGGCGTAGAGACCGACCATTGTGGGCTCATTCAGCGCGGCGCCGAGGTCGGAAAGCGATTCCGGGATCTTTTCGAGCGCGGTGGTGTGCGTGAGCAAGTACTCCGCGTAACCGCCTGGCAGGCCCGTGTACCCGAAAACCTGCCAGCCTCTCTCACAGGAGCGGTAGCGGCCCTCCTTGCACGGCCCGCAGGCGTCGCAGGGTACGGCCGAGAGGGTTGTGACCCGGTCGCCCACCTCGAAACCCCGGGCGTCCGGACCGAGCGCGGTGATTTCGCCGACGATCTCGTGGCCCAGGACCGCGCCCTCGGGGATTGCGCCCGCCCGAAGAAGATGCAGGTCGGACCCGCAAATCCCACAGTAAACGACGCGGATGACCGCCTGGCGGCCGGTCGGAACCGGATCAGGCAGCTCCTCGACGGTGAATCGCGAACCATCGCGCAAGACCGCTGCTTTCAAATGAAACCTCGCCCTCAATGGAGGACCGCGGCGGAATCTACGTCCCGGCCAAGAAGAGCGTCAACGCGAGCCGTTTCCTCGATGCGGCGCTGTCATTGACGGGCTGAGCGCGTCCGCTGTAGAACCGGAGTACCGCCCCGGAGGTATCCCATGAGCCAGGCACCCGTCCTCGAAATCGCCAAGATGCAGGGAATCGGCGACGCTCGCTATCGCGTGGCCGAGTCCGAGGGCAAACCTTTGCCCGCCGGGACCGTGGTCATTTCCGCCGATAGTCACTGGCTCGAAGGCGACATCTGGGTCGATCGCTTCCCCGCCCACCTCAAGCACCGGGCTCCGCGCGTATTCTTCGAAAACGGCGGCTGGGAAGTAGAACTCGGCGGCAAGCGGCTCACGCCGCCTGGCAGCGCCGAGGCCTCCTGCGCGTTCGAGTGCGTGCCGGGCTTCAACCAGGTGGATGCCCGCCTGCGAGACATTACTGCTGAAGGCGTGACCCAGGAAATTATCTTCCCGCAGAAGTTCTTCACCCTGCTCTTCCTGGAGAACCTCGAGGAGAAGGAATGGGTCGCGCGGGCGTACAACCAGGCGCTGGCCGAATTCTGCGCGCAGGCTCCTGGCCGGCTCCACGGCGTGGCCATCCTCAACTGGTGGGACCCTGGCGCGGCGAAGGACAACCTGCAGGAGCTGAAGGCGCAGGGCTTCAAGGCGATGGAGATCCCGT
>CAZKZR010000224.1:0-5742 GCA_964557245.1 uncultured Anaerolineaceae bacterium
CGGGCGCGTTCGTCGGCGGGCATATCCTGAAGCGACTGGCCCTTGAAGAGAATGTCGCCGCCGGTGACGCGGTAGCTGGGGTTGCCCATGAGCACGTTTGCGAGCGTGCTTTTGCCCGAACCGTTGGGGCCCATGATGGCGTGAACTTCGCCCTTGTCCACGGTCAGGGAGAGGCCCTTCAGGATCTCTTTCTCGCCGATGGCGGCACGCAATTCGCGAATTTCGAGGAGTTTGGTCATGAAGGCTCTCCTTACTGAATCTCGATGATATGAGGTTCGGCCGGCGTGCGTACGAGGTATTCGCAACAAGCAGCACCGTCGACGATGCGGTTCAACTGCTCGACATCGTGGCCGAGCAAGAGTTCGATGGTTTTGCGGTCGGCTTCGCAAGGAAGCTTCGAAATTTCCGCCGCCTTGTGGTAGGGGCAGCGCCCGTTCACGAAGTGGATGCCATCCGCTTCCGAGCGCCAGTTCTCCAGGATGCCTTCTGCGCGCAGGCTGGTGGTTACTTGCGCTGCCAATTCCTCGGCCGAGAGCCCTGCGACTTCGTGCATGTGTTTTTCAGCAACTGACTGGGCCACGCTGGTCATGACAGTAGCGATGACGTCATCGCGTTCGCCGAGGCTGCGAAGCATGCGCTCAAGGAGGTCGGCGTAGGCCGGGGGCACGCCCTGGGTCGCCTTTTCGGTGGCGAAGTAGGCGTAATAGGGCCTGCCCGTGGCCTGGCGAACGGTCCGGGCGTCTACGAGACCTTCGGCGCGGAGGTTGTCCAGATGACGCCGGACTCCGGCGGACGTGATGCCGAGTTCCTCGGACAGATCCTCCACCCGGATCTCCCGATTTTCGATGATGTACTGCAGGATGCGGTCACGAGTCCCTTGCACACTTTCCAGTGTAAGCCTCTTGGAGACCTTTTTCTACTTTGCTGTTGTTAAAGTCCACTATCGCAGGAATCGACCGGGCCACTGCCGCGCAAGGGCTGTTCGACAGGACGGTGTTTGCCGAACATAGGTTACACGTAACATACTACGGTCATGTCTATTGACTTCGCGATCCTGGCAATGCTCACCGGCGGCCCCCGAAGCGGCTACGACCTGAAGAAGCTCTTCACCGACTCCGAGAGCCTCCATTGGTCTGGGAACAACAACCAGGTGTACCGGGCGCTCGTGAGTCTCCACGCGGCGGGCCTGGCCGAACGGGAGGTGCTTCAGCCGTTCGAGGGCCCGGGCAAGAAGATGTACACGATTACTGAGAAGGGCCGAGCAGCCTTGCGGGATTGGCTGAGCGGGGAGCCGGAGACCCCGCACCTGCAGTTCCCGATCCTTGCAATGCTCATTGCCGGAGACCTGCTTTCCGATGCCGAACTCGACGACCTCCTTGGCCGATACGCGCATCAACTGAGGCTCAAGATCCTCGGCCTGGAAGAGCTTGAGCGGCGCGGGACCGGGCCGTCATTTGGCAGCGCTCGGCAACGAATCGTGTGGCAGGCCATCAATTCACGCGCCCTCATGCTGCACCGGTCGGAAGAGGAGTGGGTACGGAACGTTCGGTGGGCGGCAAGCCGCGCGGGAAAGGAGGCTTAGGAATGAATCCAGCAGCGAATTGGGTCTCGCAGGAAGCGTTTGAGATGGCGATGGCGGGCTATGACGGGCAGCTCGCCCAGTGGCAGGTGCCATTCGTGCGGCGCACCGTGCCTACCAGCATTGGCGATACGTTTGTCATTGAATTCGGCGACGCTTCGGCGGAGCCGCTCGTCTTGTTGCACGGTTCGGCCTCGAATTCAGCGAGCTGGGGGTTGGACGCGCCGATCTTCGCTCGCGAGTTTCGATGTTTCGCGGTGGACTTGCCTGGCGAAACTGGCCGCAGCACCGGCGTGCGACTCGACTACGCTGGTTCTGCGTACGCGGAGTGGCTGAGCGACGTGTGCGACGGTCTTGGCCTGGATTCGGCGAGCATATGCGGGCTTTCGCTGGGTGGATGGACCGGACTGCGATTCGCTGCGGCGAGCCCGGCCCGCGTGACCCAGGTAGCGCTGCTTGCCCCGGGCGGAGTGGTTCCGGCGAGGGACTCGTTCACCGGCAGAGTTGACGAAACGCTGGCCAGTGAAGCCGGTATGCGAAAAATGGCCGAGGCGATTTTCCTTCCCCAGCCCGTTCCGCCCGGAGTAGTGGAGATGTTTGTGCTGATGCAGAGCATCTACAAGACGCGCCGGGATGACTTGCCACCGATTCCCGAAGACGAGCTTCGAAGGGTCAGTTGTCCCGTGCTGCTCCTTGGTGGGGCGCAGGATGCACTGCTTGACATGGCGGCCACCGACGAGCGCCTGCGCCGGCTGGTGCGCAACTACCGGTCCGAAATTGACCCCAACGCCGGGCACGCGCTAATCGGGAAAGCGGAGGCAGTTCTGAGGTTCTTCCGGGAGGCCTGAAGCGAGACTCAGCCGTGCTTCGGCTCGGCGGTGCGGAGTGGCACGAACTCGGGCGAGACCGGAAGGTCATCAGGGATTGCTGCGCCTTCCTGGCGGCGGATTGCGCGCCCGAATTCGGCTCCAAGCAAGAGGATGGAGGCGTTCACGAACATCCAAACGAGAAACGCGAGTGCCGTCCCGAAGCCAGCGTAAATCGCCGTGTCACGGGAGAAGCTCGCGTAACTGACGACCGTCGCGATGAGGTTCTTGGCCGTTTCGAAGAGGACTGTTGCAAAGAGCGCCCCGGCCAGGGCCTCGCGCCATGGGGGGCGGACGGTCGGCACGTACTTGTAGAGCAGCAGGAACATGGAGAAGGAAACGATCGCCGGGAGGATGTAGCCGGCGATACGCAGCGTCTCGTTGGTGTTGATGTTGAACGGGCCGATTTCGTCGATGCGCTCGAGGAAGAGCCGAGCCACGGCGGTCATGCCGACGGAGAGAACGATGAGGATGCCGAGGGCCGGAATGAGGGCGAAATCGATCAGCTTCCCGTGCCAATAGGGACGGCCCTTGCGGAGGTGGGTCGCCGCATTGAGCCCCTTCCTAACCGCGCCAAAGATCCCGCTGGAAGACCAGAGAAGGAACACCACGCCGAATCCGATGCTCGCGGGGCTGACATCGCGCGCGCGCTGGATGATTTCGTCGACGTTCTCGCGGACGCCGGTGGTTTCCTTGAGCGGAATCTGGTCAAACACCCACTGGGCTATCCGGTCCTGATCGATTACGAGACCGAAGACCGACAGCGTGATGAGGCTGAGGGGCACGATAGAAAAGAGGGCGTAGTAGGCGATGGCTGCAGCGTAGGTGGAGCAGCCATCGTCGACGTAGAGACGGATGGTCAGGGCGATGACTTCGAAGGGACGCCGAAGCGCGGCCGGGAGCCCGTTCCAGGAACGCGCGACCGCGTTGGGCATTAATCACTCTCCGAGGGCCGCAAACCCGCCAGCGTCCTGAACATACGCACATAGTCGTGCAGGTAACGCGTAAGAAGGAAGTGCTCGCGGACAAGTTCCCGGCCCGCGGCTCCCATGCGGTCGCATTCGCCGGGGTCCGCCAGGAGCTGGCGGAGGCGGACGCCGCACTCTGTGGCATTCTCCACGAGGTAGCCGGTCTTCCCGTCCAGAACCTGCAACGGGATGCCCCCGCAGTTTCCGCCGATTACCGGACGGCCCTTCCACAGGCCTTCGGAAACCACGAGACCGAAGCCCTCGCGCGTGGACTTCTGAATCACCACCCGGGCGGCAGCCTGGAAGGCGTTCACTTCGTGATTGCTGACTCCATCCAGGTTCGTGAGGACGTGGATGTCGCGGTCGTGGTCGCGGTGGTCGAAGACTTTCTGCAGCCACTCCTGACCTTCGGGGTCATCGTGGGCGAGGGAACCAACGAGTACGAGTTGGAGGCCGTGGTTCTCTTCGCGGGCCATCCGGAAAGCATCGATGACGCCGAGCGGGTCCTTCCAGGGATCGAAGCGAGAGACCTGACAGACCATCGGGCGTTCAGGGTCAATGCTGTAACGGTCGAAGACGGCCCGGATCGCGTCATCGTCGATCGGGATGTTCTTGGGACTCAGGGGATCGATCGCGGGAGGGGCGATAAACAGGTTTCGTTCCGGCATCCCGGTGCGGACGTATTGCTTCATCGTCCAGATGCTGCCGTCGTACTGGCCGGCCCAGGGGAGGAGGAGATCCCACGCTTCGTTCTGGGCGTCCGTGAGGTCGATGTGACAGCGCCAGAGCCATTTGCCGGTGGGATTGCGCCCAGATTCGCGCAGGAGACCAAGGATTGGAGCCGGCTGCGGGTCATGGATTACGACGAAATCGTAGTCTTCCCAGCCCTCGGCGTTCTGCCGGTTGGTCTCAACCCAGAGCGTCCGTTCGGCATCCGTCCAGTCGTGAGCCTTTCCCTGGAGAGCGTTGTGCATCGCTTTCGTCACGCCGAAGAACTCGTCAGTGCCAGAGATGATCTTCCAGTCTGCGTTGAGTCCGAGGTCACGCATCAGCGGAACCATGGAGGCGAGGATTTCGGCGACGCCACCGCCGTAGGCGGTGGCGTTCACGTGCAGTACGCGGGCTCCGTGAAGCTCCCGGGCGTCGTGGCGAATCGCTTCGATCACGCCGGGGAGGACCGCATCGCGGTATTCATCGAGCGACTTTTTGGAAACGTCTACGGCAGTGAGCATTACTTCATGGTAGTTGGCACTGGTGAATAGCCCCGGTCAATCGGGGTTAAGCCGGCGATCTGTTGCGATTTCGCGATGAGAAAGCGCGTCAATGTAATCATCCCAGCCGGCGATCACCTGGTCCCAGGCGTACTTCCGGGCGGCTGCGGCGAACGTGGACCGAGCGGGGAGTTCGTTCGTGAGCAGCCTCCCAAGGCGTTCGAAAAGGCCTGTTTCATCCTCCCAGAGCAGGTTGGGATGCAGCTCCGCGGGGACGAGCGCGGGATAGTTGTAGCGATTCGGGGCGAGGGGGATGCAACCCGCTGCCATGGCCTCGATCATGCCGATACCAAAGAACTCGTGGCGCGTGGTGCTCACGGCGATGTCCGCGGCCGCCAGCAAGCGGTGATAGTCAGGCTTTGATTCTGCGAAGCCGAAGTGGGCAAGTTCGTCCGGGAATTCCGAAGCCAGGCCCAGGATCGCGTCGCTTGGGTTGTCGCCGGGTTCTCCGGCGACAATAAGCCGGAATGGCCAACGTTGCGCCTTAGCGTGCCGAAGCGCCCGGACGAAGAGTTCGGGAGCTTTATCGAACTCCCAGCGGTGGTTCCAGAGCAGCGTCCGCGGGCCGATAGCCGCGCGACGCTCCGGGATTGCTGCGAGCCAAGCCAATGCAACGCCCACCGGCAGGACGGTGGATTTGGATTCCACGGCGCGGATGCCTTCGGGCAGCAGCCAGTTGTTCGGCTGAGCCTCGATGACGCGCAGCGCCGCGAGGAAGTCCTCGCGGTGGTACTCGGAGTTGAACGCGACGGCGTCGGCGCAAAGGGCGCCCAGGTAGTTGATCTGGCCGAACCATGAGTTGAATTTCGTGCCTTTGAGGCGCGGATAGGTCATCTGGTTTTCGTGGAAGTAGATGGCGACGGGCGTGTGTTCGAAGCGGGGCCTCGTGAGTGCGAGGAACGCCGGCAGGTCGAGCATGTCGGTCGCGATAAGGCAGTCGAACTCGCCGTGCAGCTGGTGGACGAGTGGGGCTAGTTCCTGGGCGCCGCGACGCATGCGCCGACGCCATTCGCCTTCGGGGAGGGTCAAGAGCTCGAAGCGGTGGCGCGAATGGGCAA
>CAZKZR010000225.1:0-5733 GCA_964557245.1 uncultured Anaerolineaceae bacterium
CCAGTTATTGCCGAAGCAATACTCCCGGTCAAGCTCCGGTATGTAAAAACAAACGCCCCGACCGGGGAAAGAGTTAACCCCGGTGCGCGGGCCAGTTCGCGCACCGGGGTATGCCTCCTGACCAACAGTTGAGGAGGGAACCTACCGCCGAGGGCGGCTTCCGCGAGCAAGGCAGAGCATCGCGCTGCCGGGAATCATGAGGGCGAAAGCGCCGAGCATGAGGATGAGCATCGTTGATCCGGTGGCCGGTTGGCCTGCGGTAAGCGCGTTTCCCGCGGCCGGAGGGAGCGGATCGCCGGGGCCTTCCTGGCGAGTACCGCGGACCTCGCTGATAGGCGTCTCGCCGGGCAGCACATCGGCATCCCCGACGGCGCCCGGCCGGGCGATCGTGTCGATGGGGATTGAGACGCCGAGGTCCGGGATATCGGGGCACGGCGCGATGGTGAAGGTCACACCGGCGGAGGCGGCGGCCAGCTCAATCGTGGTTTCGGCGCCGTTGGGACTTTGCACCTCATAGAAGGCGCCGGCGGCGCAGGCTGTCCGCGTATCTCCACCAAGTACCTGGCGGACGGTATAGAAGCCGTAGGGCAGATTCGCGACCGAGACCGTATTTAGCGGGGCATCACCGCTGGTGTTCGCAGTGAGTGTAGCGACGACCTGTCCGCCCGCCGCGAGGACCTCGTACCGCCATGTTCGAGCTGCGGCATCCGTGCCTGCGAGCAACTGGACGGAGACATTGACGCTGCCGAGTGCGGCGAACCGGGCGCTGCCTGTGGCGAGCACCGAGGTTCCCAGCCGGACATTCACGGTCACGGTCCCGGCAGTCTCCCGTGTAACGAAGATGGCACCTTCTGCGACGTTCGCGGCAGTGGGATCCAAAGAGGCGACACCGGTAAGGGTCCCGCCCTGAACGTCGTAATCGAACGTTGGAAGTTGGCCAACCTGGCCGTCCACGCGAATGCGGAATACCGCGGTCTCGCCCGGCGCTTGCGTTTCTTTCGCCGCGGCGATGGAGACCGCGTACGGCTCAGCCGCATAGGCGGGAGCCACGCGGGCAGCGCCCAAGACTCCGGCGAAGACCGTTATGGCGAGAAGTGATGCAGAGAGTCGAGCGGTGAAGCGCATGGCACCGTGAGAGGCGCAGGACGGGCTCGCGCCACCCCCTGGCGCTACATCCCGGTTCCGGCCACCTCGTTGTATCTGGCTGTCCACTGCTCGACCAAATCAGTGAATGCAGAGTGAAGATACCGCAGTAAGTCAATCGCCTGCCATATGAGGAGAGTTAGAACGTCACCAGTGGGCAACGCGTTGTGACCCTGGCAGTCACGCTACGTCCACCGGGAGTTCCCCGAGTTTCAGCGTGATCTGGTTTTGCTAGAGTCCTCTACATGGCTTTTCTGCGGGCCGATGAGAACCGTTACCTGTTGAACGCCAGCGGCCGGGAGGAGGCGCTCGCGCTGCGCATTCCCGGCTGCCGCAATGTCGCTTCGCTTCGTGCACTGCAGCTTGCCCGGCAACCCGGAGTCATTCTCTCGCTGGACCGGCTCTTTGGTGAAGGCCGTTGGGAGCACGCCCCGGACCTGGCCCAGGAGATCGTGGAGAGCCGCGGGCGTCAGCCGGCGGCGCCGCAACAACGGGCCTCGGTGACGCTCATAGGGAACGAACTGGCGGTTGAGTGTGCTTTTGGCGACAAGGAACTGGTCAAGCTGGTGCCGGGATATCGCTGGTCAGCGCCGCAGCGAAAGTGGTTCCTGCCTGCGTACCCAATGTCATTGGAGCTGCTGGGCGACTTGTTCGCAGATTCTCTCGATGTCGAGGAGCCGGTTCGGCGACTCCTGGAGCTGAAGCGGGTTGACGAAGAGGAGTCACTGCGGAGGGCGACGTCCCGCCCGGAGCCGGAGCTTCCCCCAACTATCGAAAGCGACACGCTCACGCCAGAGGTGAAGGCTCCGTCGGTCGAGTCACCGCCGGCAGCCACGTTGGCGATCGCTGAAGTGCCGGCTGTTACCGCACCTGATGGACTATTCGAACGCCTGGACCGGCTAACTGGCGCGGTGGAAGAGTTGGTGGCGCTGCTGCGCACGGGCGTTTCCGCCCCGGTTGCTGCGCGGAAAGTAGAGCAGAACCAGGAAGAAGCCATTGCTTCCGCTGACCTGCAGACCAATCCGGATGAATCGTGGAGGGAGATCCTCGCAAAGGCGGCAACGAGCCCAACCGCAGCCTTGCAGCAGCTGCGCACGCCCTTGCAGATGGCCGGGCAGGACCAACTGCCAACTCTCCGGGCGGTCGCGGGAATTGCGTACTCGCTCCAGGGCGAGCACCGCGAGGCCCTGACCTACCTCCGGCGCGCGCAGGAGTCAGCGGAAACGACACTAGACCCGGACCTGCGGCAGCGGCTGACCGCGGCGTACCTTGATTCAGTGGTCGCGCTGATCGGCGCGACAGCGAGCCCAGAACGGCCGATCGCGGACCGCGCGGGATTGGAGGAACTCGTCCTCGCCGAACTGGTGAAGGACGCAGGGTTTGTGGACGAGGGCCTCGGATCAAAGGAGTCCCGCGATCTGCTCAGTCTGCTTATGGACGACCAGCTACTCCGCCGGATCGACCCCGTCTTGACCGATTATTGCCGCGTCTTGCACCTGGTCTGCGTCGCCCGGGGCGGTAAGTGGATGGCCGCCGAACGGGTGGTGGAGATGCTTCGCCACCGCGATTTGACCGATGTCGGCTTCGCACTTGGGCTCATAGTCCTGGCAAACACGGTGTTCGAGCAGCCTTGCATGGAGGAATGGATCGGCCGTTGGCCACCGGAGACCAGCGAACTCGGATTCGATGATTTGCGGGCAGTGGTGGAGACCTCCTTGGCGCGGCTGAAAGAGGTCGACCCAACGATCGCGTCGGCGGCAGCGCTCGCCGTACTTGCGCTGGCTTCCGGCGCGCGACTCGAAGTTGCCTCTTTGGACGAACGGCGCGAACTGGTCCGCGTTCTTCCGCCGCGAGCCATCGAACGGCGTTATGCGGAGTTCCTTGCGGCGTATCAACCGGCCGAGGCCGGCACACGTAAAGTCGCACAGAACTTTCCCGGCTACTTGCAGATCCTCGCGAACTCGCCGCTATCTCAGTCCGCCCCGCATCTGCTGACGGTCTTTGTCAATGACAGCGGCGGCACGGATTCGACAACGCGAAGGATAGCCGAGGACGTCTACCTCTCAGCGCTCACACAACGCGGTGTGCGAGACCCGCAGTCCGAAGTACTCGATCTCGTGGACATGCTTGCCGAGAGTCCGAAGGCAGACAACCTCCTGAACGAGGTCTGCCGGTTCATCGAAGATGGTGAGGTTCCGGGCAGCGGAAGTTTCACCCACGACCAGCGGATCGAACTATTCGAGCGCACCTTCCGCGTTTCGTTGCAAGCGGGCCACAACCTGGATTCCGTGAATGCGTTCGACCGGGTGGTCCGGGAGCGTCTCCAGCATGGCGAGTTCGAACAACTGCGCACGTTCTGCCTTGGGGTGCCTCCCGGGTTCAAACCGCTGCAACTTCCGGTCGGTCAGGCCCTGCTCTCCTTGCAACTTGAATCCGGTGAAGACTTCGAGCCAGCGGCGGAGTTGGTTCTGCGCAACTGCAACCCTAAATTGCCGGATGACGAAGGCACTCACGAACTGAAAGGCCTCGGCCTCGTGTTCCCGCGCTTTCGCGAATATCTCGAATCTCACATCCCCGACGAAAACGAGGCCCTGGCGCAGGCAATGCCCGATTTCAGCGGGCGCAAAGTACTTGTGGTGGGCGGACACGAATGGCTCCGAAAGCACGCCGTGCCAATGTTCGAAAGCTGGGGTGTGAAATGCACATGGTTGACTCCCGATGAGGCGAAGAACGGGGCTCAAGCCACCTCCCTGGCAGCAGGCGCGGCTGACCTCGTGGTGATCAACACGGCGTGCATCAGCCATGCTGCGAGCGGGCGCGTGAAAGCGGAGTTCGAACGGGCGCAACACGATGGGGATATGAAAATTGCGTATCACCATTCGCGGGGGCTAGGTGCGCTCCTGTCGATCACACGTGAAGCGCTCGCCGATACGGAGCCGCCGATCACCGCCGGGAGACCGGTATCGCGAGCTAGCGAGCGGCGCCGGCTGTTGCGCTGAAGCCCCAGTCTCTCCGCTCTGGTACGATCCGAAGCCACCCCTGTGACTATCGTCGCCCCGGAGCCTTCTCGCATGACTCAACCGCGCACCATCATCCAGAAGATCTGGGACAACCACGTCGTGCACCACGAGGCCGGAAAGCCGGACCTCCTTTATATCGATCTGCACCTCGTCCACGAAGTGACATCGCCACAGGCGTTCGAAGGGCTTCGCCTCGCGGGCCGAAAGGTCCGGCGCCCGGATCTGACGCTCGCCACGGTCGACCACAACGTGCCGACCATCGACCGGGATAAGCCGTGGGCTGACCCGCTCTCGGTGCAGCAAGTGGAGACGCTCCGCCAGAACTGCGAAGAGTTCGGCGTCCCGTTGTTCGGCGTCGGCGATATCCGCCAGGGCATCGTGCACGTCATTGGGCCGGAACAGGGCCTCACGCAGCCGGGCATGACCATCGTCTGCGGCGACAGCCATACGGCGACGCACGGCGCGTTCGGCGCGCTCGCCTTCGGGATAGGCACCAGCGAAGTTGAGCACGTGCTGGCCACGCAGACGCTCCCCCAGGCTCCCCCAAAGACCATGTCGGTGGAGGTGACGGGCGAACTGCACCCGGGCGTCACGGCGAAGGACGTAATCCTGGCCGTGATCCGCGAGATTGGTGTTGCCGGCGGCGTGGGTCACGTCATCGAGTATCGCGGTGAAGTCATCCGCAACCTCTCGATGGAAGGGCGGATGACCATCTGCAACATGTCGATCGAAGGCGGGGCCCGGGCGGGTCTGGTCGCTCCGGACGAGACCACCTTCGCCTACGTTAAAGGGCGGAAGCACGCGCCCTCAGGCGAAGACTGGGACAAGGCCGTGGCCGCCTGGAAGGAACTGGCAACTGACGAGGGCGCGGAATTCGACACGTACGTCACGTTGAACGGCGCGGATATCGAGCCCTGTGTCACCTGGGGCACGACGCCGGCACAAAGCGTGCCGGTTACCGGGCGCGTCCCCTCGCCCGACGAGGCCGCCAACGCCGGGGCGAAGGAGCTCGCCGAACGGTCCCTTGTCTACATGGGTCTCGAGGCCGGCACTGCCATCCAGGACATCAAGCTGGACAAGATTTTCCTTGGTTCGTGCACTAACAGCCGGATCGAAGACCTCCGCGCGGCGGCCGCAATCGTGAAGGGTCGCAAAATCGCATCCACTTTGAACGCGATGGTCGTGCCTGGCTCAGGCCTCGTGAAGCTTCAGGCGGAGCAAGAGGGGCTGGACCAGGTCTTCAAGGACGCTGGTTTCGAATGGCGCGAGGCCGGGTGCTCGATGTGTCTGGGCATGAACCCGGACATCCTGATGCCCGGTGAGCGATGCGCCAGCACGTCAAACCGCAACTTCGAAGGGCGCCAGGGGCGCGGTGGCCGCACGCACCTGGTAAGTCCGCAGATGGCTGCGGCGGCGGCGATTGCCGGTCACTTCGTCGATATTCGCGAGTGGAAGTAAATCCACATTTCGTGATTTAATCAAACTTCTCTTGTCGTGATGTTTGACGCTCGTTCGCAACATGGTGCTGCTAGTATCCCGGAAATTGCTTTCTGGCAATTACTGACTCGGG
>CAZKZR010000226.1:0-5717 GCA_964557245.1 uncultured Anaerolineaceae bacterium
CATCCAGAGGGCGGCGCCGATGGCGACTCCCACCGCGACTCCGACGGGCAGGTTGTCGATTACCAGTCCCGCGCCGAGGCCAAGGGAGACGCCTACGGCCATGCTCATTGCGGGGTTGAGGTTCATTGGTATTACCAGATGCCGAGCTGCATACGGACGTCCTCGCTGGCCATGGTGCGCGGGTCCCAGGGCGGATTCCAGACGATCTGGACGTCGACATCTTTAACGCCCGGCAGTTCGCGCAACTTGGCGTAGGCCTCGCCGCGGATGATGGGGCCGAGTGGGCAGCCGGGGCTGGTGAGGGTCATGGTGACCATCACGTCTCCGTTGTCGTACTGGACGTCGTAAACGAGACCCAGGTCAACGATGCTGAGGTTAATCTCGGGGTCGTTGACCTCCCAGAGCTTGGCCATCATTTCGTCGTGGGTCGGCGGGGTCTGAGTAGTTGCTTCGGTCATGGCGTTGCCCTCCTCAGGCGTTTGTGGCGGCCTGCTGAAGGCCTTGTTCGAGTACGTTCCAGCATAGCAGCGCGCATTTCACGCGGACGGGCAGCTTCGCCACGCCCTCCAGTGCTTCGAGGTCTCCCAATTCGCGGTCGGGCAGCGCGCCATCAACCAGCATGGCCCGGACCTGGCCCAACACCCGTTTTGCTTCGCCGGCGGGGCGGCCCTTGATGCGGTCGGTCATCATCGAGGCGCTGGACTGGCTGATGGAGCATCCGGCGCCCCAGAACCCTATGTCCTGGACGATGCCGTCCTCGACATCGAGGTCGAGGTGGATTTCGTCGCCGCAGACGGGGTTGACGCCTTCGACGTGGATCGCTGCTGATGGGATCGCGCCGTGATTCCGCGGCTTCTTGTAATGGTCCAGGATGAGTTCCCGGTAGAGGTCGTCGAAGAGGTCAGAACTCACGCGAACACCTTCTGGGCGTGCTCGATTGCTTCGACCAGTGCATCGACTTCACGGGGCTCGTTGTATATAGCGAAGCTGGCGCGACTTGTGGCCGGGACGCCGAGGTGGCGCATCACAAGTTGTGCGCAGTGATGGCCGGCCCGGATGGCGACGCCGTGGCCGTCGGCGATTGTCGCCATGTCATGCGGGTGCACCCCATCGACTTCGAAGCTGAGCACGCCGCCTCGGGCACGCGGATCCCGCGGGCCGTGAATTCGGAGGTGAGGAAGGGCTTCGAGCCGGTCGATGGCGAGCGCGGTCATAGCAAGTTCGTGTTCGCGCACGAACGGCATGGTCAGGGCTTCGAGGTAGTCGATTGCCGCGCCAAAAGCGATGACGTCAGCGATGTTCGGCGTGCCTGCTTCGAACTTGTGGGGCACATCGGCCCAGGTGGAGCCTTCCTCGCGCACCGTTGCGATCATGTCGCCGCCGCCGAGGAAGGGCGGCATTTCCTGAAGGAGCCCTTTCCTCGCCCAGAGCACACCGACGCCGGTGGGGCCGAGCATCTTGTGAGACGAGAACGCGACGAAATCAGCGCCGGTAGCTTCGACGTCGAACGGAAGGTGCGGCACGCTCTGTGCCCCGTCGAGGAGGAACACGGCCCCAGCGGTGTGAGCGATCTCGGCGATGTCGGCCACTGGATTGATGGTGCCGAGCACGTTCGACATGTGGACGACGCTGACCAGTTTCGTCCGCGGGCCGATGACGGCGCGGGCAGAGTCGATGTCGAGATGTCCGTCCGGAGTGAGGCCGGCGAACCGCACTCGCGCGCCGGTGCGCTGGGCCAGCAGCTGCCACGGAACGATGTTCGAATGGTGCTCCATGAGCGTGAGCACGATCTCATCGCCTTGGCCGATAAACTTTTCGCCCCAGGCGTGAGCGACGAGGTTGATGGCTTCGGTTGTGTTGCGCGTGAAGACGATGTCGCCGGGGTTCCTGGCGCCGATGAAGCGAGCGACCTTCGTGCGCGTGTCCTCGTACTCCTCGGTGGCGCGCTGGGCGAGGGTGTGGATGCCGCGATGGATGTTGGCGTTGTTCGTCTCGTAGTAGCGCACCAGCGCATCAATCACCTGGCGCGGTTTCTGCGTGGTGGCGGCGTTGTCCAGGTAGACCAGCGGGTGGCCGTTCACCTCCTGCCGGAGGATCGGGAAGTCGTCGCGAATGCGTTTCAGGTCAATCATGGGCCGCCTTCTGGCCAAGATCCGGCTCTGGAGCGTTGCCGGCAGTGAGAATTGTCAAAGCCAGTTAGACCTCGACTTCCACCTCGCCGTTTTCGACCCGCGTCTTGTAGCTCTTGATGGGGCGAATTGCGGGCAGCGTGAGAGCTTTGCCGCTGCGAACGTCGAACTGTGCGCCATGGCGCGGGCACTCAATGCGGTTGCCCAGCAGTTCGCCCTGGTCCAACGGTCCGCCGTCGTGGGAGCAGCGGTCATCGACGGCGTAGAAGCCCTCGCCGGTGTTGCAGAGGGCGATGCGCCGGCCATTGGCTTCCACCACGCACGCGGTCCCGGTTGCGACTTCGTTCGCGTGCGCTACCTTCACCCAGCTCATGCGTCCAGCTTCTCCTCGAGCATCTCAATGAGCTCGGTGCGAATGGTCTCATCCGGGATACGTGCGAGCACGTCTTCCAGGTAAGCGGTAACCAGGAGCGCTTCGGCTTCGGGCCGCGGGATGCCGCGCGCCTGGAGGTAGAAGAGCTGTTCCTGGTCCACGGGACCGGCCGTGGCGCCGTGGGATGCGCGAATAATATCGCTGGTAAGGATTTCGAGGACCGGGTCGCTGTCCGCGCGCGCTGTCTTGCTGAGGAGGAGGTTGCGGTTCTCCTGGTTCGCGTCGGCGTTGCGGGCGCCGAGACCCACGCGGGTCAGACCGTAGTAGACGGCCTGTGACTCGTCTTTGAGAGCCGATTTGTACTTGAGGTCGCTGCGGGTGTCGGGGCCGACGTGGTCCTGAAGGGTGAAGAAGTCAGCGTGGGTGTTGCCCGTGCCGTAGGCGACGCCCAGCAACTCGCTAGCCGTGCCGCGCTCCTGCATGGTCGAATTGAGGTGACCCTTCACCACAGCGCCGCTGAGCACCATGTGGAGGTTCTTGTACTCAGCATCGCGTCCACTGCCAAGGAAGCGCTGGTTCAGGAACACACGGGTGTTGGCGCCCCAGCGGTGAATGACGTAGTGGCGGACCTCTGAGCCAGGGCCCGGGACGACTTCCGCCACCGGCAGGACGATCATGTCTTCGTCGTCCGACGAGAATTCTTCAACGACGGTCACCCGGGAATTCGCCCCGGTGATGATGCTGGTGTGAGGCGCCGAGACGCCCGAGCCTTTCACGGACCACGTGAGGCGAACCGGCTCGGTGAGCTCCGCGTTGGCGGGAACATCCACTATCACGGTCTCACCGAGCAGCGCGTAGTGAAGCGCCGTGATCCGGTCGGTCTCGGGCTTAACTATCGCTCCGAAACCGGAGGGTGTGTTCCCGGCCGCGAGTTTGGCGGACACGTTCGCACCAGCAAGCTGGACACTCAGCTTGCTCAGCGGCGTTGCCGGCGTAATCGCCACCCGCGAGCCGTCGTAGTATTTCCAGGGCCGCTGCTCGTGAGAGTCCGGCCACTCAAGCTGCCCGGCCAAGGCCGCCGCGCGCGAACGTAGCTTCGCCACCTGGGGAGCATCGCCCGCGCCGGCCTGCCTGCTTGCCGGCCCAAAATCAAGTCGCTCAATAACCTGAGTCATACGTCCCTCTTTCGCCCGCCCGGCACTCAGTCTTCGGAGTTAGCGGCCCCTCACGGCGGTTAGCCGACGGCGCCGTCCATCTGCAGTTCGATCAGCCTGTTGAGTTCCACCGCGTATTCCATCGGCAGTTCCTTCACGATGGGCTCAACGAAACCGTTGACGATCATCTTCGCAGCGGCTTCTTCGCTCATGCCCCGGCTCATCAGGTAGAAGAGCTGGTCTTCGCCGAGCTTCGAGACGTACGCCTCGTGCTGGATGCTGACGTCCGGCGAGTCGATTTCCATCGTCGGGTACGTGTCCGAACGGGAGGTCTCGTCGAGCAGGAGCGCGTCACAGCGGACGTTGGACTTCACGTTCTCGCAGTCGTCGTAGACCTTCAGCAGGCCGCGGTAGCTTGTACGGCCGCCGTCTTTGCTGAGGGATTTCGAGATGATGGTCGATGTCGTGTTCGAAGCAGCGTGGACGACCTTGCCGCCCGCATCCTGGTGCTGGCCGTTGCCTGCGAAGGCGAGCGAGAGGATTTCGGCGTGGGCACCCGGTTCCATCAGGTAGACGCTCGGGAACTTGGTCGTCAGTTTCGAGCCGAGGTTGCCGTCCACCCATTCCATGACCGCGTTCTCGTACGCGGCGGCCCGCTTGGTCACCAGGTTGAACACGTTGTTCGACCAGTTCTGGATGGTGGTGTAGCGGACGCGAGCGTCCTTCTTCACGATGATCTCGACGACGGCGCTGTGGAGCGAATCGCTCGAGTAAATCGGCGCCGTGCAGCCTTCGACGTAGTGAATCTGGCTGCCTTCGTCGGCGATGATCAGCGTCCGCTCGAACTGGCCCATGTTCTGGGTGTTGATGCGGAAGTAGGCCTGCAGCGGGATGTCCACCTTGACGCCCTTCGGCACATAGATGAACGAGCCACCGCTCCAGACGGCGCTGTTCAGAGCCGCGAAACGGTTGTCGCCCGGAGGGACGATGGTCCCGAAGTACTCCTTGAAGATGTCTTCGTGTTCGCGCAGTGCCTGGTCAGTGCCAAGGAAGATGACTCCCAGCTTCTCCAGGTCCTCGCGAATGTTGTGGTAGACGACTTCTGAGTCGTACTGGGCGCCGACGCCGGCGAGGTACTTCTTTTCGGCCTCGGGGATGCCCAGCTTGTCGAACGTGTTGCGGATGTACTCCGGCACGTCATCCCAGGACCGCTCGTCGCGATCAGTCGCGCGGACGAAGTAGTGGATGTCGTCGAAGTTGATCTCGTTCATGACTTCGCTGGCCCATGACGGGTTGCGGTCGTACTTCTGGAAGAGCTCAAGCGAGCGGAGCCGGAAGTCGCGCATCCACTGGGGCTCGTCCTTCATGTCCGAAATCATGTTGACGATGTCGGCGTTGAGGCCCTTGTTAGCCTTGAAAAGGGCCTCCTCCTCATCGAAGAAGCCGAACTTGTAGTCCGAGACGATGGATTCGGGAGCGGTGGTCATGGTTACCTCCCCGCCGCGGCGAGTGCTTCGTACTGGTCGTAGCCGGTTGCTTCGAGTTCTTCGGCAAGTTCCGGTCCGCCGGACTTGACGATGCGGCCTTCGACGAGCACGTGGACGAATTGCGGCTTGATGTAGTTGAGCAGCCGCTGGTAATGGGTGATGAGGAGCAGGCCCATCTCCGGGTTCATGAGCGCGTTGACGCCCTCGGCCACGGTTCGCAACGCGTCGATATCGAGTCCTGAGTCCGTCTCATCGAGCACGGCCATGGATGGTTCGAGCATCGCCATCTGGAGCATTTCGGCGCGCTTCTTTTCGCCGCCGCTGAAGCCGTCGTTGACGTAACGGCGAGCGAAATCCTGGTCGACCTTCAGCAAGTCCATCTTCTTAAAGAGCGATTCACGGAACTCGCGAATCGGGACTTCGACGCCCCGCTTGGCGTTGACGGCCTGGCGCATGAAGTTGACCAGCGTGACGCCGGGAATAGCCACGGGGTACTGGAAGGCGAGGAAGAGACCAAGCCGGGCGCGTTCGTCGGCGGGCATATCCTGAAGCGACTGGCCCTTGAAGAGAATGT
>CAZKZR010000227.1:0-5702 GCA_964557245.1 uncultured Anaerolineaceae bacterium
ACAAGGTGCCGGCGCTGCTGAGCCTGGGCGTGATTGCAACGATTCTCACGGTGGCCATTGGGGCCTCGCTGATTGTGGCGAAGCGGCGCGAGAGTGCCGCTGTAGCGCCGGCGGCCGTGCCAGCCCACGGCGGCCGGTAAGCCAGGGGCGGGGAGCAGGCCCGGACCCCCGGCTCCCCGCCCCGCTTGTCTCTCCCAGTGGTTCCTTAGCGGGAGAAAACGATGGCGGCCCAGGCCGCAACCTGAAAGGAGTTCCCAAGTTGCTCAAGCGACTTTCCGCCATCTTCCAGGCGAAAGCCAACAAGGCCCTGGATCAGATGGAAGACCCTCGTGAAATGCTGGATCTCAGCTACGAAAAACAGCTGACCATGCTCAGGGACGTGAAGCGCGGGATCGTCGAGGTGACGGCAGCCCGCAAACGGTTGGAACTGCAGGCGCAGGACCTGCGAGCCGGCCTGCCAACCCTGGAGGCGCAAGCTCTTCACGCGATGAAGGCAGGCCGGGAGGACCTCGCGCGCATCGCGCTCGAACGGAAAGCTCAGGGGCAGGCGCAGGTTGACGGCTTTGAACAGCAGGTGGAGAAGCTGCGGGCCGAACAAGACCAACTCGTCCAGGCGGAGTCCCGGCTGGCGGCGAGAGTCGAGGCGTTCCGCACACGAAAAGAGGTGATGAAGGCGGAGTACAGCGCGGCCCGTGCAACCGTCCGCATCGGCGAAGCGGTGACCGGGCTTTCGGAAGAGATGACGGATGTCGGCCTCGCTATCGAGCGGGCCGAAGGCCGCACCGCGCAATTGAAGAGCAAGGGCGCTGCGATCCACGAGCTCATTGAATCCGGCGTATTGGAGGACCGGCTCGGGGGTGGATCGAGCATCGACCGAGAGCTGGCGGAACTGGGCCGGACCGGGGCCATCGAGGCGGATCTCGAGAGGCTCCGGGCGGAGCTCGCGGCGGGACAATCGCAGGGGGTTTCGGCGTGATCGTGCGCATCATGGGCCAGGGGCAGTGGCGGATTAGCCGGGAAACCGCGGCGGCGCTCAATGAGGTGGATGCCCGCCTGGACCAGGACATTGTCCGGGGGGCGGAAGCGGAGCTCGACCTGCACCTCGAAGAGATGCACCGGCTGGTGCAGGCTTCGGGCACGCGCGTACCGCCGGAGGAACTCGTTCCTTCCGATGCGGTTATCCCGCCCGCCGGGAGCTCACTGGCGGAGCTGCGGGAACTGGCTGGAGAACAGGGGCTGGTGCCGGGCTAATGGTCGATGAATTGTTCGAGGTCTTCGAAGACCTGTTCGAGCGCCGGGGCAAGAAGAAGAACAAGGAGAAAAAGGGAGAACAGAAGGCCGCGGCGCCTGCTGCGCCCTCTCTGCCGCTCTTCTGCATGGCCTGCGGCGCACGGAACGAAGGTGGAGCGCGCTATTGCCTGGAGTGCGGCGAACTCCTGCCCAGCCCGGGGGAGGAGTTCCGGTGCGCGCGGTGCGAGGTGGCGCTGCCGCTCAAGGCGAAGTTTTGCCCACGATGCGGCGCCCGAGCCGGATAGCGACGGCTGAGGAGCCGCTGCCGGGAAACAGCAGAGCCTTTCCCCCGGCTTGCCTAACTTTTCTTTCATGAACGGAGGGGTCTGGATACACTCCGGTAACAGTTCGCCCCTCTGGAGATCCCATGCCACGACGGCTTCTGCTGGCCGTTTGCGCCCTTGCCCTGACTCCCGCCTTCTTCGCCTGCGGCGATGATGACGGCGGCACCGGCATTACCACCGGGGGCACGAAGGGCTCGACGCAAACGCCCGCGCCGGTCTCAACGGCATCGCCGAAACTGACGGCGCCGGTGAGCCAGTACTCCGTTTCGATCGAGGACCTCGGCGTCAACTGGATCACGGACGTGAAGGGCACGCAGACCATCGACGCCGCCGCGTACGCTCGGCAGGCGCACGTGTTCAGCACGCCCGCGGACGGGCAGAAGATGCTGACGGAGTGGGGCTACCAGGGCGGGTATCAGACAGGATATTCGCCCGAGGGACGAGACCAGGCGGTACTCAACGGCGGCTACTACGTGTGGATCGAAAGCCACCTGTTCGCGGACGAGTCGGGCGCGCAGAAGGCGTTCGACTACTTCAACGGCGTAGCAAAGCAGGACCCCGCTTCGCCCGTTTCGATTCAGCCTGTGGGAAACAAGTCCGCGGCGTATGTGACCATCGCGGGGACGATCACCGGGTCATCGGTGAAGGCGGCGTTCCACCAGGTGATCAGCCGGCGCGGGAACCTGGTGACGATCGTGCTGACGAAGGGCGCGGAGAGCTTCATGAAGTCAGACGCTGCGTGGGAAGTGGCGTACATGGCTGATGAGAAGGCACTGGGCACGCGCCCGAAGGCCGAACCGACCGCGACCGGCGACTACAAGACGCCCACACCGACGCCCAAGCCGTGATTCGACGCAATCAGCCGATGCTGATCCTGGGGGCGGGCCTGGTTGTCATCGCGATGGCGGTGGTGGCCGGCTTCCTCATCGTGAACCGGGGAGACGACGGGGGCGACAGCCCGAGCGGGTCGGGGCAGCTGGACGGGGAGAAGCCATCGAAGAGCACCAGCGGGACAACCGGTGGGCAGGAAGTGGTGGCGACGATTCCCGCTGCGAAGTTCAGCGTGCTTCTCGGGGAGCTGCCGGAGAAGTACGAGGTGGACGAGGGAAACACGTTCACCCAGAACATCTCCACGTATTCGAGTTCGTACTGGTTCGCGACCGAACAAGAGGGCAGCAAGCTGGCGAGCGAATGGCGGATCATCGACGGCTTTAACGCGGTCTTCCAGCCGAAGGGGCTTGCGGCTGATGTGGCGCAGGGCGAGGCGTACATCACGGTTGAGACGTACATGTTCCAATCACCGGACGGGGCGAAGTTGGCGTGGGCGTACTACGACAACAAGCTGAAGCAAGTGACGAACAGCGAAGCGGTGAAGACGAAGGGCCTGGGCAACGATTCCAGCGCCTACCGGATCGTGAAGGGGACGGTGGGGCCCTCGGAAGTGGTGGGTGTGTACCACCGGTTCAGCTTCAGGCGGGGAAATACGATCGTTAGCGTGCAGACGTGGGGCGGCCAACCGTTCATCAACATCGACGTGGCGCGTAATCTTGCCGTTATAGTGGACAACAAACTCCTCGGCGTGCGCCCTGCCACGGAGCCAACACCAATCCCAACGCCGAGCTTTCCTGGACTCGGCAACTGACGAGCGAGTGATCGCGGGGAGGTAGCGTGCGCGCACGATGGCTGGCCCTTGCCGTCCTGATTGTGACGGTGGGCATTGGAGCGGCAGCCGGGGTACGCCCCGGTCGCGCTGCGGCGGAAGCGCCAGACGAGTACGTGGTTGTCCAGTACGACACCGGGCGATCGATAGAGGATCTTGGCCCTGATGGGTTGCCGCCGACGCTGGCGGAACGGGGTTACCGGCAGGTCCGGGTGCCGAAGGGCACGTCAGCCGAGGACTACGCGGCTGAGCTGCGGCGGCAGCCGGGAGTGCTCTACGCCGACGAGGAACCTGTGGTTTACGGGGCGGTCACCCCAAACGACCCGTTCTACCCGGCTTCACAAGCGGCTTACCTTTCGGCGATCAATGCGCCGCAGGCGTGGGATCTCGCGACGGGCTCGAACGAGGTCATTGTGGCCGTCCTCGATACGGGCATTGATTACACGCACCCCGAGTTCGCCGGGCGGCTCTGGGAGAATCCAATCGATAACCAGAACGATGGGGTGGACCGAGACGGAAACAGGTGCATCAACGACCGGTACGGTTGCCGGTTTATCAATCTGACGAGCGCGAACCAGGCGGTGTGCGGATACACGGAAAGCACGGCTACCGGGGCTGTTCGGGATGACCACGGGACGTCTTCGCAGAACATAGGATCCCACGGGACGATGGTCGCCGGGCTCATCGGCGCGGCGGGCAACAACGGCACGGGGGTCAGCGGCATCGCCTGGAATGTGCGGTTGATGCCGGTAAAGGTGCTCGATTGCGGGTCCGGACCCGGCGGCGCGCCGACGGGCTCTCCGTTCAACGTAGCGGAAGGCATCGATTACGCGGTCCGGATGGGTGCGCGAATCATCAACCTGAGCCTTGCGACACCGGCCGGGTCGCTGACTGGCGATATTCCGTACCTGCGCGAGGTGTTGCAGGCGGCGCAGGGGCAGGGAGTCATCGTGGTCGCGGCGGCTGGGAACCACTTGCCCGGTAGCCCGGACGTCGGCACCGGGTACCCGGCGGCTTATACGCAGTACTCGAACCTGATCGCGGTCGGCGCTTCGGACAATCTGAACGGAAACGTCTGGGCGAGCTACAGCAACTATGGTCCGGCGATCGATTTCGCGGCGCCGGCCAGCAAGCTGGCGACCACGTCCCGCTCGGACCTTGGGCTGGCGAACCCCTACGTCACCGATGACTCCGGCGGGACGAGTTTCGCGTCGCCGCTTGTGGCGGGGATGTTCGCGCTGATGATCTCGCGGAACTCGAAGCTCAGCGCATCGGAGTACATCCAGATCGCGCGGGATACCGCCTCGGCTGCGCCCGCCGCTCCGCACGGGCAGAACTGGGCGGGTTCGGGAATCATCAACGTCGGCGCGGCGGTCGCCCGCGTGCCGATGACGGTGACCGGAGCGCCGCTCAGGGACTTCCGAGATGTGCCCTCGGGCACGCTGCTCGAGGCCTACGTGGATTCCAACCTGTGCGGACAGGCCAGCGCCGAAGCATTCGGCCGTTTGAGCCGGTACACGCTGAAGGTGAAGACGAATTCGGAGCTCCCGGGGTGCGGCCAGCCGGGCAAGAACGTGCAGGTCTACATCGGTGGGGCGCCGGCTGTGCCGGTATTGCCGTGGGGCGGCCAGAACGAAGACCTGGGGCTGTTGAACAAGGACTTGAGCACCGTTTCGCCACCGCCCGGCGCGGTGGTGGTGCAGGCGCTGAACGGGAGCTGGGCGAACATCGCCCACCTGGAGAATTCGGGGCAATTGCCGGGCGCGGCCTCCAGCCTGCCGATGCCATGGAACGCGATCTACCGCTGGGACCCGCTTAAACGGCTGCTTGATAAGCCCGGCGCGTATCAGCGGTTCTATCGCACCGCTCCTGCGTACGAGAGCGATATCCCGGCGATCAACCAGTACGACGCGTACTGGGTGGACGGCCCGCCGACGAACGTGGCCAGCATCAACCCGAACCCTTCGCCGGGGCGCAGCATCCAATTGCATCCGGGGTGGAACAACTTCACCTATACGGGCACGAGCCGGGCCGTGGGGGACGCACTGAGCACCATCAGCGGGAAGTATTCGCAGGTGCTGCAGTTCGACAACGCGAGCAGCACGTGGCTTTCGTACCTGCCGGGGCAGCCGCGCTACCTCAACGATTTCGGCGGCCTGTTCACGCTGAAGGTGTACTGGGTGCTGGTCTCGGAGGATGTCACGCTGGTGATGAACTAGCGCGGCGAACCGGGGCTCGTCAGGACGGGGCGTTCGCCGGTTCGATGACGGCGGACATGCTGCCCTTTGACTCGGGCATTGCGGGGTCCGCGCCGAAGGCGTGGACGGCGTCCTGCTTGAGTTTCACTTCGTCCAGGCCGGCGGTCATGAGGATCGCCTGGCCGTCCTTATCCACAACGCATGCGATGGCGAATCCCTTTTCCGGGGCGTAGCCGAAGATGCTGCCGAGCATGGCGATGACGTACTGGT
>CAZKZR010000228.1:0-5680 GCA_964557245.1 uncultured Anaerolineaceae bacterium
CGCGAATCTGATCCTGGACACCCTTTTGCGCCCCCTGGCCAACCGCGATCAGCACGATGACCGAGCCGACACCAATCACCATGCCAAGCGTGGTCAACAGGCTCCGCAAGCTGTTCGCCGCAATGGCGCGGAACGCAACGCGGAGCGCATCCAGCGGGCTCACGAGACGGCCCAGACTGCGCGGCGCGCGTCGTCCACGATCTTGCCGTCTCTCATTCGGATGATGCGGTCGGCGTGGTCCGCGACGGACTGCTCGTGGGTGACCAAAACGACGGTGATTCCGCGCTCCCGGACCAGACCTTCGAGGATCGCCATGACTTCCTCGCCGGTGCGTGTGTCGAGCGCTCCCGTTGGTTCATCGGCGAGCACGACGTGCGGATTTCCAACCAGGGTCCGCGCGATCGCGACACGCTGTTGTTGCCCACCCGACATCTCGGTTGGTTTGTGATTGGCGCGGTCCGCTAATCCCACCATGGCGAGCGCGGCCCGCGCGCGCTGCCGGCGGTGGCTCACCTTTCGGTAGACCAAAGGCAGCTCCACCTGTTCGACGGCGCTCATCCGTGGCAGCAGGTTGTACTGCTGGAACACAAACCCGAAAACGGTGCCCCGGAGCCTGGTACGCGTGTCATCGTCCAGGCGGGAAACATCGTGGCCGTCGAAGTAGTAGCGGCCACTGGTCGGTCGGTCCAACAGGCCGATGACGTTCATGATCGTGCTCTTGCCAGAGCCGGATGCGCCCATGATGGCGACGAACTCGCCTCGCGCTATTTCGAGGTCCACCTCGTCCAGGGCAGTCACGACATCGGCGCCAGTTCGGTAGTGCCGCGAGACCTGCTCGAGCCGGATCACCGGACACCGCCAGTCGCTCCATTGGAAGGGCCGCCTCCCTGGAATCCGCCGGGGAACTGCCCTTGTTGGTTCGTAGTCACCGTGCGATTGGCTGTAGCAGTGCTCGAGGCGGCACTGCTGCTCAGGACTACCACTTCTCCTGCGTTCAGCCCGGAGGTGATGGCCGTATTCGACGAATCGGCGCCTCCCACTGTCACCGTGCGTTCCTCGGTGGTGCCGTCATCTTTCTTGACGGTGACGGTCCGCGTCCCCGCCTGCGTCTTGATGGCGCTGGTCGGCACGAGGAGCAGGTTTTCCTGGACCGACTTGATGATGACGACGGTCGCGTTCATGCCCGGCGTCGGTGCGGGCGCGTTGAGCAGGGCCTGGAGTCCCGGTGCGGAGCCAGGGCCGCCGGCCTGGCCCCCCGCCGGAGGTGTGAATCCCGCTCCGGGTGTTCGGCCCGCCCCAGGGCCCGCGCCCGGCGTGCGAGCCGCGCCTGCTCCACCAGGAAACGCGCCGGGCGTGCCACTGGCTGCCGAGCCGTTCGCGCCCGCTGTTCCGCGTCCCGCGCGGACGGAAGAACCAGAAGCGGAGAGCGTCTGCAGCACGGCCTGCTGAGTTGCCGGGTCCTGGAGTTGTTCCGCCCTGAGGATCTCCGCCTGCACCTGGTAGCTGACCACGCCCTGGGTCGTCGTTGGCGTTGGGTTCACGAACGTGATGCGGACGCCGTAGCTATATCCGCTCAGCGCTTCGAACGTTGCGATGCCGTACTGGCCGGCTTTCAGCCCTACGAAGTCCGCTTCCTGCACCGAAAGGTCCACTCGGATAGCGTCCTGATTGGCAATGGTGAATGCCGCCGTCGCGGCGCTCACGGTATCGCCGACTGCGATGCCAATTGCGGTGACGGTCCCCGCGAAAGGCGCCTTGAGGACAACCGCGTCCAACGTCGCTTGCGCGGTTTCCACGGAAACCCGGGCGGTGTCGACCGAGGCTTGCTGTTGGGCCACATCCGTAGCCGCCGGGCCCTTGACCAGGTCGTCGTATTTCTGCTGGGTGGAGAGGACGCTGGCCTGCGCGCTATCGATGGCCGACTGGAGTTGCTGGAGGGCGAGGGCAGTGGGCGGGGCATCGAGGTCCGACCGCTTGGTCTTTGCGGTCGCGAGGGCCTTTTCCGCGTTGCCCTGGGACGTCTGCGCGTTGCCGTACGAGGTGTTCGCGGTGATGAATGCTTGCGCCGCGCTACCCACCGCGGTTGTCGCCGGATTTCGGATCTCGGCGATGAGCGAGTCGATTCGGAACTGCGAAAGGGGCAGGTCTGTCGAATAGCAGGCGCTGACGAGGTGGTTGTCCGTGGTGCAGTAG
Organism: uncultured Anaerolineaceae bacterium; assembly: GCA_964557245.1. Lineage (GTDB taxonomy): Bacteria > Chloroflexota > Dehalococcoidia > Tepidiformales > Tepidiformaceae > Amarobacter. Next base: position 2,194 of record CAZKZR010000228.1, read on the forward strand.
TTCCGTTGCGCCGTGAGAAGACCGATCCATGCCGATTGCACCTGGTTCTGGGCTGAGCTGAGCGATTGTTCCGCCTGGGTCACGGCGCTCTCGGCTGTCGCTACCGCGTCGGAATCGGGACCCGACTGGGCTTTCCGCAGGTTCTCCTGTGCATTGGCGAGCTGGTACTGCGCGGTGGAGATGGCGGCGTTCGCGCTCGCCACCTCACTGGCGGTGGCGGGCTCGAGGAGGTCCGCCAGCTTCAGTTGCGCGCTCGAAAGCGAGACCTTCGCCGAATCCAGCTTCCGCTGAGCGTCGCCTGAATCGAGAGTGGCGAGTACCTGTCCCGCTTCAACTTTGTCGCCGAGCTTGACGCTCACCGCAGTGACTTTCGCCGAGGTCTGGAATGTGAGCTTCGTGGTCAGGCTCGCGGCGGCCGTGCCAGTACCGCTGAACGACGAGACGAGATTGCCGTTCGCCGCCGTGGACGTCTGCTGTTGCGCAGGCGCCGGCGGGGACCCATCGTCTCGCCCGAGATACCAGTAGGCTCCGCCGGCTGCCCCCAGGAGGAGAACAGCCGCGACGATCCAGGCGAGCTTTCGCCGGAACCACGACCGGTCGCTATCGAGTTCGGGCAGCAGCGATGGGGAAAGTTCGACCACAGGGCACTCCGCGGCACCGCGGGAACCGTAAGTCCGCCGCGTTGCAGGTGTTGCGGCGCATTGCAGCGCGGAAAGCTGAGAGAACCCTGAGAAAATGCCCCGACAAGCAAGAGAGTTTGCGGAAACTGACCGCTCCCCAGCGGGTTCTCAGCTTTCTCTAAGGTTGAACAAATAGTTATGAGGAAGAATTGTTCATCCGGGCGAGGAGCACCCATGGCAGTCAGCACAGAACCCGCCGCATCCAAAGTTCCAGAATCGAATGGCAAGGTTCTCGTCGTCGACGACGAGGATGCGATAACAGACCTCGTCGCCACCGCGCTGCGATACGAAGGTTTTGACGTCGAGGTCGCGTCTTCGGGCCGTGAGGCGCTGGCCGCGGTGCGCAGCTACCGTCCGGATGTCGTGGTCCTGGACGTGATGATGGAGGACCTGGACGGCTTCGAAGTGATCCGGCGCATGACGTCGGAGGGGTTGCGGGTTCCCGTGCTGTTCCTCACCGCGCGCGACGCCACGGAGGACCGCGTCCACGGCCTGACACTTGGCGCGGACGACTACATCTGCAAACCCTTCAGCCTGGCTGAACTCATCGCGCGTGTCCGCGTCGCCCTGCGACGGTCGGGCCGCCAGCAGGATGGTGAGCGACTCCAATTTGCGGACCTTTCGATGGACACCGAGACCATGGAAGTCACCCGGGGCAACCGACTCATCGAGTTGACCCCGACGGAATTCAAGCTCCTCCGCTATCTGATGCTGAACGCCCGGCGTGTGCTTTCCAAAGAGCAAATCATCGACCACGTGTGGAATTACGACTTCGATGGCGACGCCCGAATCGTGGAAACCTACATCAGTTACCTGCGGCGGAAGGTGGACGCGGCCGAAGCGCCACTTATCCACACGGTGCGTGGGTTCGGTTATTCACTGCGGGTAGCCCGCGAATGAGAGCGATGTCGCTGCGGACGCGCCTGGTCCTGGGGCTGATGGCCGTGGTGGCCATTGGGCTGGGGGCGGCGGAAGTGGCGACGTATTACTCGGTTCGAACCTTCATGCTGGAGAGAGTGGACGAGCAGGTGGAAGCGGCCCGCGTGCCGGCCATCGCGCGGCTCCTGGACGAGCGCATCCGCGATGGTCAACTCGGGCAGGTCCGGACCGCCGGTGTGGACCCGGTAACCGGCGAACCGCTCAGTACTGTCTTTACGCCCGGCGAAGGCCGTGGTGGCCCACCGCGCGGAGCCCCGCAGAACTTCCAGGCCAGCATCCCTCCAGGCACCTACGCCGAGGTGCGGTTCAGTGGCGATGAGGCTGACCGCGCGACTACCTTCGGGTTTGACGAAGGCTACCCGATCCCGAAGCTACCGAAGGACGAGGAGCTGAACGCCGGCGAGTCCAGGGTGTTCACGACGGACGCTGTGCAGAGTTCTCAACACTTTCGAGTGAGCGCGACCGCCCTCGCAAACGGCGAGGGCACGCTGCTGGTGGCCGTGCCGATGACCGAGTTCGACAAGACGATGGACCGCCTGTTGATCGTCGGCGTTTTGGTATCGGTGGGCGTTCTCGTGGTACTGGGGGCCGGGTCCTACTGGCTGGTGCGGCTCGGGCTGAAGCCGCTGGACGAATTCGCCGTCACCGCCGGAAGCGTCGCGGCGGGCGATATGAGCCAACGCATGCCGGTTCGTTCTCGCACCACCGAGATCGGCAGGCTGGGGACCGCGATGAACGACATGCTCGACGATCTGGAAGACTCGTTCCGCCGACGTGACCGCTCGGAGCAGCAGCTCAGGCGCTTCCTCGCTGATGCTTCGCACGAACTGCGAACGCCGTTGACCTCTATTCGCGGGTACGCCGAATTGTTCGGCCGCGGGGCCAGTTCTCGTCCGGCGGACCTCGAGAAAGTGATGGGCAGGATCACGCAGCAATCGGAGCGGATGAGCCTCATCGTGGATGACTTGCTTCTTCTCGCGAGGCTGGACCAGGACCGCCCGCTGGCGAGCGAACCCGTCGACCTCGCGGACATCGCCCGCGACGTAGTGGAGGTCGCGCGGGACCGGTCTCCCGAACGTTCGATTACGTTCCACACCGAGGGCGCCGCCGAAGCAATGGGGGACGCGGACCGGATCTACCAGGTAGTCAACAACCTTGTCTCGAACGCCCTGATCCACACTCCGGCCACTGCCGCAGTCGAGGTCTCCCTCGTCGGGAAAGAAGGGGCCGTGACGCTCGAGGTTGCGGACAGCGGCCCGGGAATCGCCGACGAAGACCGGGAACACGTTTTCGAACCGTTCTACCGGTCCTCCGCGGGCCGAGCCCGCAAGGATGGCGGATCGGGACTTGGGCTCGCCATCGTCCGGGCCATCGTCGAGGCGCACCAGGGCAGCGTGGACGTGCGGAACCGCGCCCCGCAGGGTGCGGTGTTCACCGTGCGATTCCCGCGCGCGGCCGCCCGTTGATAGCCGGAGAGCGAAAGGGCCGAACGAGCGCTCAATAGACATGGCCAGCTTCCCAATACAGAATCCGGGAAGCCACACTCACGAGGTCTACCATGACTGCTCCCGCAACTGAACGCGCCGGAATCAGCGGCCGCCTCCCCGAAACGGTCGACGCCGTCATCGTCGGCGCCGGATTTGCCGGCCTGTATCAGCTCCTCCGGCTGCGGAGGATGAACATGACGGCCGTTGTCATTGAAGCCGGCGATGACGTCGGCGGCACGTGGTACTGGAACAGGTACCCGGGCGCCCGCTGCGACATCGAAAGCCTGGAGTACCAGTACGGCTTTGAAGATGACCTCGCCAAGGAGTGGAAGTGGTCTGAGCGGTATGCGACACAGCCCGAAATCCTTCGCTACATCCAGC
>CAZKZR010000229.1:0-5636 GCA_964557245.1 uncultured Anaerolineaceae bacterium
GCACCGGTCACTGCCGCGGTCACATCGGCGAACTCGAACTGGCGCTCGCGGTTGTGCGTGGATAGCCTGCGAGGCATGCCCATATCGCTCAGAGTCTCCGCCCTCGCGTTCGCTGTCCTCCTTCTTTCGCTCGCTGCTGTCGCATGCGGCGACGGGCCAGACGACGGCGCTTCGGGCGATGGCGCGAAATCGTTCTCGAAGGCCGATCCCGTCCTTGTCAGCGGCAAGAAGTACAGCGCCACCATCAAAACCAGCAAGGGCGATATCGTCATCGACCTGTTCGCGGACCAGTCGCCCCTCACCGTCAACAGCTTCGTTTTCCTCGTGAAGAAGGGGTATTTCGATGGGCTGACCTTCCACCGCGTGGTGAAGAACTTCGTAATTCAGGCCGGCGATCCCACCGGTTCAGGCTCCGGCGGCCCCGGCTACGAAACGAAAGACGAACCGAACCAGCTGAGCAATGAACGAGGCACCCTCGCCATGGCCAAAACGCCCGGCTCGGACAAGTTCGGCAGCCAGTTCTTCATCAACCTCTCGAACAACACGGACCTGGATTACAACAACCCCACCCCGAACAAGTTCTACCCCTTCGCCAGGGTCACCAGCGGGATGGACGTTGTCGATGCCATCGCGAACGTCCCCGTCTCCGGCAGCGGCAAACCAACGACCCCTGTCACCATCACGAGCGTGACCATCTCTGAGAAATAGCGAGACTCACAGCCCGCTGTTTCGCCTCCGAGCCGTCTCGGCCGCGCGCTCCAGGTTGCGTTTCGTGGCCGGTTCTGCCCGCGCCGCCCGCAACACGCTGAACGCGAAGACCGCAATGGCAACCCACCCCAGCAGTCCGGCGAGAGAGGCTGTGTGCATTCGGCTTTCGTATCCGAGCGGTTCGGCAAACAGCGCCGAACCAACGCGCAGCACCAGCGCCGATACCAGCAGCCAGAAAGGCGCGGATTCAAGCGCGCGTGGCACCCCGGCCTCCGTCCGTTCCAGCGCGAACACCGGCGCCACCAGCCGCGCCATCCCGAGGATTAGCATGGTGATTAGCCCGATTCCGAGCAGGTGCCGGGCAGCGTCCAGGGCATGCGCAGCCGAGGACAGCCCATCCGGTTCGCCGCCCCACAACCGGGCAGCGGCGAACAAAAGCAGCGGCCCCGCTGCCAGCGCCGACAGGTTCGCAGCGAGCACGAACCGCGCTGCTGGCTTCGCTCGCGGCCGCAGCCGTTTCGCCTGGCCCCAGACTGACCCGCAGAGCCACGGCAGTATCAGCAGCGCCAGGCCAGCGAGGCCAAATCCCGCCGCCTCAAGGCGGTAGCTCTCCCTCGCCGCCCCGATCACGACCAGCCCGGCGCCCGCGTTCACCGCCAGGCCCGGTGCGACGACAGCTCGAATCCGGGGCGTCTTCCGCCCGAAGAACACCGGCACACTGCGGGATTGCACACCCCAGATGAAGTTGCCAATCGGCCCGAGCATGACCGCCCACAGGAAGCCGTTGTTGGTCGAAACAGCGAGCAATCCCGCGGACGGTCCGTCGGGGATGAACCAGGCGGACATCGCCGCCCAAGTTAGCCACCAGGCGGCGCCGGCAAACGCGAAGTACCGCCACGGCTCCGGCGCGCGCTTGCCGCGCAGGAGCGTCACGAGCAGCACAACCGCCACGCCAACCTGTCCGATGGCGGAGGTGACGCCGATGGCAAGCGCCGCTCTATGGGCCGCTGAGCCGCTCGCCCACGGTTGAAGCATCAGCCGAAGTGCCAGCGGGACCGCCAGCAGCGCAAGCAGCGGCAGGGTGACCCGGCGGTCGATGGGCTTGCGTCCAGCGAATCGCGGGATGAGCCGTATCGCCATCCCTGCCACGAACATCCCGGCCCAGCCCTGCAACTGCAGCCAGCCATGCGCCTGGATCATCCACGGGACGCGTTCAGACGGCCCCAGCGTTCCCGTCGCGGCCAGCGGCATCCACACTGCCAACAAGAAGCCGCCCGCCAGCGCCGATGCCAGCGCAATCGCGATATACCCGAGGTACGACCGATCCTCGACGGCCGGTACAACTCCCGGCGCGCGGACCAGCGGAGGTTCGAGCGGAATGTCGTCCCGGGTCACGCACCAAGTTTAAGTTGGGCGCGCCGGCATTCGCGCCCTCGCGAGTTCCCCTAAGATCACACCAACCACCCGCTGGAGTCGCCGAATGCTCATCGTCACTACAAACGACGTTCCCGGTCACGACATTGTCGAGGTCTACGGCGAAGTCTTCGGCCTCACCGTCCGCTCTCGCAACATCGGATCCCAGATCGGCTCCAGTTTCAAGTCGATTTTTGGCGGCGAACTCAAAGGCATGACCCAGTCCCTCACCGATAGCCGCGAGCAGGTCATCGAGCCAATGGTCGCGGAAGCCGAAAAGAAGGGTGCCAACGCGATCGTTGCGATGCGCTTCGATACGTCCGAAATGGGCCCGAACTGGACCGAAATCTGCGCCTACGGGACCGCTGCCCGGATCGTCCCGAAGGGCTGATCGCTAGGGGAGGCGGCTGAACGCGATGAACCGGTTCCGCCCCCTCTGGGCAGTGAACACGTCCGCGACGATCGGAGTTGCCTTACGTGAGTTCAGGTCTACGAGCACGGGATAGCTGGTTGCGAGGTCGTTCAATCCGAACGTGTCGCCGGTTGCGTTGGCCAGCACGTACGGAAGCGAGCTCGCCGAAAACCGATAGGCGCCGGTCACCGTGAATCGCCTGGCACCGCTCGCCGTGAACGAAGTGGACTGCGGGCCGGCGGTTCCGCGAAACAGGTCGAGCCCGTAGGAACCAGTCCCTGGGTCCAGGAACCCGACCGACAGGCTCCCGTCCTCGAGTTGGAACACGCTGCTGTACGCGATCGTTTCGTCCGGCGCCGTCGGGAGAGCCAACGCCGTCCCATCCGGACGAAGGATTCGGCGCCGGCTGCCACCGTTGTCCGCCGTCTCCACCCAGAGCAGCGAACCGTCTCGCAGGAGTACAGCTTCCGGGAATTGCCCCGCCGCCGCGGGTGGCGTCACCTGGCTCACTCCCGTCCGGCTCACCACGAAGAACAGCGCCGTTGACGGCGGCCCGCCCGGCACAATCACCTCCGCGACCAGCCGGCCCGCTGAGGCGCTCTGAACGGTGAGATATGCCGCCTCTTTTTCCCACGCCACTCCCCACGTACGGCCGCCATCGAGCGACCACACGATTCGCCACCGATCGTTCGGGTGGTTGCCCAGGCCGCCGCAGTAATCCGTCGAGCACGTCACTGCCCACAGCATGCTGCCGTCAGCAACAGCTCCGGCGAGCCCGATAGTGAGCCCTTCGAGCGGACCCATCCCGGACTGCAGGATCGTCTCCGTGCTCGTCGTGCCTGAGCTGTCGGTCGTGTGGCGCTGCACCAGAGTGTCCGGGCCGTCGCACTGGTAACACCCCGAGACCGTGAAGATGACGGTATTGGGGAGAGCGGAGACAGGTGTCCCAAGCTCGATGCTCCTGGCTTCTGCCGTAGGTGTGGCGCCGGGCGAAATCGTCGCTGGGGGAGTGGCGGTCGCCGGACTCGGTGTGTCGTCCGAACATCCGCAAAATGCCGTGAGCGCAACGAGCAAAAGCGGCAGAAGCCCGCGCCTCATGGTCATTCCAACGCCGGACCTCTTCAGGAAGTTCCAGCCGCTCTCAGGCGACGAAGAAGTTGACCAGGTCCTCGAGTTCATCCAGCTCGAACGGCTTGGCAAGCACGCGCGCCACCCGGCGGGTTCGCGGATCGTCCGCTCCGAGGTTGCCCTCGCCAGTCATCAGCACCACCGGCGGCGTCGGCCCCACATGGTTCTCCAGGGCCGCTACTACGCGCATTCCGTCGCCGTCGGCGAGATTCAAGTCCAGCAGCACCAGGTCGAATGCGGTTGTCTCCAGGTGGACAACGGCCTCCGCGGCGCTCTGCACGCCGGTCACATCGTGCCCGGCATTCGTCAACACCTGGCGGATCAGCCGGGAAATCGTGCGTTCGTCTTCAGCTAGCAGAATCTTCATTTGCCGGTTCACTTCGGGTCTCCGGAGAGACTCAGCGGAAGCGCGACACGAAAAGTCGCGAAGCGCTCTGCCCTCTGGCAGTGTACGGAGCCGCCCATTGCTAACACAAGCTGGCGTGAACGAAAGAACGAAAACCCCGCATCAGCCGCAATCGCACGTTCAGCGCCGCCCTGTTTGCCGCTTGTGAAGACGAGCTCAATGCAGTTGGCTGCGGGCGTTACCGCCAGGTTCACCACCCCGGATCCATTCCCGATCCTGTTCGCGCTCTCGCTAAACCCGGCAATTGCTCGCACCAGCCGGGCCGCGTCCCACGGTCCATGCAGGTCCGCCTCGACTGATGCCGCAATCTCGATATTCCGCAGCAACTCTCGGGAGGCTTCGATCGCGGCTGCCAGGTTGCATGGTCCAGTCGAGAGACTGATTCGCCCGCGCTCCAGCCGGGACGTTTCCTGCAGGTCGTCCGCCAACGACTGCAAGTCATCCACCGATGTGCGCAGCATGTCGGCCAATTCCGCATCCAGCAGCAACTCGCCTTCTTGCGACTGCCGTTTCGCCAATTCCATGACCATTTTGATCGACGTCAGTGGCGTCCGTACTTCGTGCGCGAACGCGCCCATCGCTTCGCGACGGTACAGTTCGTGTTCTTCGCGTCCCGTTTCTGGTTGCATGACAGCGACAGTCACCAAGCGACCGTAATGCTTTCGTGACCGGCTTCACAATTGGGTGAACGCCCTAGGGAGTTTCCCAATCCTCAGTGGTCGCGTACGGCGAGGTCGATGATACCGTTTTCCGCTCGATTCGGGCGAAGGCGCATGGCCGCCCCACCTGCCTGTTCCTCGGCGTGGTACGAACTCCGGACCAGCGGGCCAGATTCAACATGCTCGAATCCGAGTGCCAGCGCTGCCGTCTTCAGGTCGGCGAACTCGTCGGGGGTCCAGTACCGGTCAACCGGCAGGTGGTCTGGCGTTGGGCGGAGGTACTGCCCCACGGTCAGGATGTCCACATCCACGGCCCGCAGATCTTCGAAGACGGTCACCAGCTCCTCCCGAGTTTCGCCCAGCCCAACCATCACCCCGCTCTTCGTCAGCGTGTCCGGGTCGAGCCGCCGCGCCTCGCGGAACAGTTGGAGCGATCGTTCGTAACGGGCCTGTGGGCGCACCACCGAGTACAGGCGGGGGACGGTCTCCGTGTTGTGGTTCAGGATTTCCGGCCTCGCCTCGAGCACGGCGCCGAGTGCCGTCCATTCGCCCTTGAAGTCGGGGATGAGCACTTCGATCGTCGTGTCCGGTGAGAGCTTGCGAGTCCACTTGATGGTCTCAGCGAAGATGCCCGCCCCGCCATCGGCCAGCTCGTCACGGTTTACGCTCGTAATCACTGCGTGGTTCAGCCCCATCTGCGCGATCGCCATCGCGACGCGACGCGGCTCGGCGAGGTCCAGTGTTCCCGGGCGGCCTGTCTTCACCGCGCAGAACCCGCAAGAACGCGTGCAGGTATCTCCAAGGATCATGAATGTCGCCGTTCCGCGGCTCCAGCAGTCCCCGATGTTTGGGCACCGGGCCTCTTCACAAACTGTGTGGAGGTCCTGTTCCCGCATCAGCACGCGCAGGC